>JAYZBJ010000101.1:0-8832 GCA_036338795.1 Pseudomonadota bacterium
GGTGTGAGTGGCGCGGAACCGACGCGCCCGGTTCGATGCGATAGATGTGAGCATGCTCAGATGCGCGGGTGCCGATATCCAACCGGCGTACTCCGCCTGTCAGGCGCCGCCAGCCATCCCGTTCACATGCTTCAAGCGCACGATCACGGATGGGCTCTGGCAAGCTCAACATTTCCTGAAGCTCGGAACCAGCAGCGACGGCTGCCCGGACACGGTCGTCTTCGCGTTGCGTATCTTCATCAATCGCCCGCAGCGCCGCCTCGAAAGCGTTGGGAGACATGAGGACAGGAGGCTCGTTCTCAAGCATTACGCCAGCGACGGACTCGGAAATATCCAAATCGTGCCGAATGTCCGCGCGAAGAGCAGCCTGCGTTTCGACCATGAGCGCAAAAGGCGCACTCAGCCGGCCCGATACATAGGCGCTGTAAAGCTCGGATACGTATTGGTTAGTGCGTTCCGACAAATGATCGCTCACGTCTGGTCCAATGCAAAACTATATAGGGGATATTGCTGGCTTCTTGATTTCGTCAAGGTTGAAGGCCGGTTGCAATTGCAGCGCCCTCTTACTCGTTCTCGAGCCGTCCTCTCAACTTGTTAAAAGCCAAACGAATGCGGGATTTTACCGTTCCAAGCGGCAAGCCAAAGCTGTCAGCAATTTCAGAGTGGGAAAGCCCTTCATAGAAAGCGGCCTTCAGCAGGTCCAACTGCTCATCGGGTAACGTGTTGAGTTGCTCGCGGACCCGAGCATCAATCTGCGCGCGGCTCAGCGCATCATCGGGGGCTTCGTCTTCGGCTGGTTGAAGCATCGGCTCATTGGGCGACAGTTCCGGGCGGGCCGCTTTTCTGAAAGTATCAATCTGGCGATTGCGTGCGATCCGGAAGATCCAGGTCGATACGGAAGCCTGCGATTCGTCGAACTGCGCAGCCTTCCGCCACACGGTAAGCATGACGTCCTGGACGATCTCTTCAGCGCCAGCGTCTTCGGCGCCCAGGCGTTTCAGGTAGCTCTTGAGGCGAGGTGCAAAATACTCGAACAGGCGGCCAAACGACGAACGACACTGTTCGTCGGCGATTTTTCGCATACATGCAGCGTGGACCGCGCGGTCATTCGTTGCGTTATCAATTCGGGCCAAGGTCAAAGGATACCCACGCACTTTCGGTCCACCTACAGATTGCACAATCTGACCAGAATGCAACCTTTTGGGGCAGAGGAATGTTCCCACACACGTGACAGTATCTGCCAAAATTCAGCCTTAACTTTCCGGCAGTTTCGCCGCGTTAAACGCACTCTCTGAACGTACGAAAACAGACTGGTTCTCATGATCCGTAGCTCTCTCACTTGCCTGTTCCTGCTCTCCGGAACCGTAGCCCTCGCAGCAGCCGCCGCGCCCACCGCGATCGGCCGTTATGATGACTGGACGGTGTTCACTGAAACGGTGAATGGGGAGACTCTTTGTTATGCGGCGACGGAAGCCACCGACAAGGCGCCAAAGGCCGCAAATCACGGCGATGTATGGTTTTTTGTATCGAACTGGAAATCCGGTAAGGCGCGCAGCCAGCCGAGTCTCAAGGTCGGTTACGAGCTGAGGGCAGACCTCCCGGCGCGTGCATCCATCGGCCGTTCGGGCTGGACGCTCTATGGCGTCGGGCAGGAAGCATTCGCCGAAGACCAGGACGACTCCCGCATCGTTTCTGCGTTGCGGCGCGGTAGCGAGCTTCGTGTCGAGGCCGTTTCGGCCCGCGACACGAAGGTTTCCTATCACTTCTCCCTCTCCGGCTCGGCAAACGCCATCGACAAGGCGTCAACGATCTGCCGTTAGGCGCCGAGACCCTCGCGGGTCAGCTTCAGCCCCGGTAGTGAGCCATCCTCTCGCCACGCCCTGAGGATCGAGAAATACTCCATCGAACCGCCGCCGTAGAATGAGTTCTGCCGGGCGCGTGCCGCGATCTGACCTTCATTGTTGTAGTAGCCGGGTGTGCACTCAGCGAGAAACTTCTCGCGCATCTGGGCCTTTTCGATAATCGTTTCGACCCATTTGTCCTGCGCACTCTTTGTCGCTTCGATGGTGGTGATACCGTCCGCATGCGCTCGTGACAGAATGAACGCGGCGTGTTGGGCCTGCTCATTCAGTTGATGCGGATAGTTTGCGGTGAAGCCAGCCTGTGCACCGCCCATGATGAAAACGTTCGGAAAATCGTGCACGAACATGCCGTGCAGGCTTTCCACGCCGCCCTCCCACGCATCGGAAAGCGCTTTATCGCCCCGCCCATAAAGCTCGTAGCCTGAGCGGCGCGTGTAGCTCGTGCCAACTTCGAAACCGGTAGCGTAAATCAGGCAGTCGAGTTCGTATTCAGTGCCGTTAACAACCACCCCTTTTTCCGTGATCCGCTCGACACCTTTACCGTCCGTGTCGACAAGTTGCACATTCGGCCGGTTGAATGTTTTCAGGTAATCGTCGTGGAAACAGGGGCGTTTGCAAAACTGCCGGTACCAGGGCTTGAGAGCATCTGCTGTTGCCTTGTCGCTCACCACCTCATCTACGCGCGCGCGGATCGACTCCATCTTCTTGAAGTCCGCCAGTTCGCCGATTTCCTCGAGCTTGTCAGGCGTCAGTTCAACGCCATCGCGTTCACGGGCGATGAAGAGGAGGTTGCGGATAATGTCCGTCCAGCCATCGCTGACCAGGTCCTCTGCCTGATAGCCGCCGGAAACAAGGATGTTGAAATTATCCATGCGCTTCTGCTGCCAGCCAGGCTCAAGGGATTGAACCCAATCGGGGTTTGTCGGGCGATTGTCGCGTACATCGATGGATGATGGCGTCCTCTGGAACACAAAAAGCTGTTTGGCGCCTTCGCCGAGCTGGGGGACGCACTGAACGGCGGTTGCGCCGGTCCCGATGATTCCAACGCGCTTGTCTTTCAGCTTGTCGAGGCCGCCATGCGGCCCGCCACCTGTATACTCGTAGTCCCACCGGCTGGTGTGGAATGTATGGCCGCCGAAGGTCTGGATACCCGGAATTCCGGGCAGCTTCGGCCTGTGCAGTGGGCCGTTCGACATGATCACGAAGCGCGCCTGCATGGCGTCGCCAAGATTGGTTCTTACGGTCCAGCGACTGGCTGACTCATCCCAGTGCATCGACGTGACTTCCGTCTGGAAGAGGGCATCGTCGTAAAGGTCGAAGTGCCGTCCGATTGCCTGGCTGTGGTCGAGAATTTCCTGTGCCTTGGAATATTTCTCGACGGGCATGTAACCCGTCTCCTCAAGGAGCGGCAGGTAGATGTAGCTCTCAATGTCGCAAGCGGCGCCGGGATATCTGTTCCAGTACCAGGTCCCGCCGAAGTCTCCGCCCTTTTCGATCATGCGGATATTCCTGAGGCCGGCTTCACGAAGGCGTGCCCCTGCCAACAGACCGCCAAAGCCGCCGCCGATGACGACGACGTCCACCTGATCAGTCAGGGGCTCCCGGTCGATTTCGGCGCTGATATAGGGGTCGTCGACATATCCGGCATACTCATCGCGGACTTCGACATACTGCTCATTGCCATCTGATCTGAGTCGCTTGTCGCGTTCTGCCCTGTACCTTTCCCGCAGCTGTGCAGGATCAAAGTCAACGCTTGGTGCGCCGTCTGCCATTTCTTCCTCCCATGGAGACCTTTGCGGTCCTTATATTTTTTGCTGCAGCACCGATGACTTCGAATTCTTAGTTTTTGGCCGAGGACATGCTATGTGCTGCGCTATGAAACACGATCTGGACCTTTCACGCCGCGTCAAGGCAAGCGAATCCGGCCCCAAGAACCTTGCGGGCATGTCGATTCCTGCGCTCAAGGCAGAGATGGAGTCGCTCGGCCTGGAGCCGAAGAAGGCCGGTATGCGCGCCAAGCAGCTGCGGCGGTGGATCCATCATTTCGGGGTCCAGGACTTTTCTGGCATGACCGACATCGCCAAGGAGCTGCGTGCTGAACTGGCAGACAAATATGTCCTGTCGCGCCCCGAGATCACTGAACACAAGGTGTCCGTCGATGGAACCCAGAAATGGCTGACCCGCTTTCAGCCAGGCGTCGAGGGAGAGAGCGTATTCATTCCGGACGTCGGCCGTGCCGGTGCATTGTGCGTATCCAGCCAGGTCGGCTGTACGCTGAACTGCACGTTCTGCCATACCGGGACGCAAAAGCTGGTTCGTAACCTCACGGCGCAGGAAATCGTCAACCAGGTGCTCATTGCGCGGGATGAACTGGGCGAATGGCCAAGCTCGAATGAGAACCGAAAGCTCACCAATATCGTGTTCATGGGCATGGGTGAACCGCTCTACAATCTCGATAATGTGGCCGAAGCGATCGATACCATCTCCGATGGGGACGGCATCGCGCTGGGCCGCCGCAGGATTACTGTGTCGACCGCTGGCGTCGCGCCCAAGATCCCGGAACTGGGGGAGCGCACGGGCGCAATGCTAGCAATCTCCCTGCATGCGACACATGACGACTTGCGCAACGAGATCGTCCCGATCAATCGGAAGTACGATCTGAAGACGCTGTTTGAAGCGATCCGAGCCTATCCAGACCTTGGCAATTCGAAACGTGTCACTTTCGAATATGTCATGCTGAAGGGCATCAACGACTCGCCGGCTGAGGCCCGTGATCTTGTGAAACTGCTGAAGGGCGTACCGGCAAAGATCAACCTGATCCCGTTCAATCCGTGGCCCGGGTCTCCTTACGAGTGCTCTGACTGGGAAACGATCGAAACCTTCGCCGAGATCGTTAACCGCGCTGGATACGCCTCGCCGATCCGGACGCCTCGTGGACGGGACATTTTCGCCGCGTGCGGTCAGCTGCGCTCAGAAAGCGTCAAGAAAACAGCGGCTGAGAAGCGCCGGGAAGCGTTGGCCGCAAACGCCTGAACGCTGCCGCTGTTGGTGAATATGAGGTTGATCAGACAACGGAATAATCGATAAAAATCATCGATCTGACTTCGCAGTTCTTACAGTTGAATCTGAGATAAGCGCCCCAATCAAGACATGGGTTGGGGGCGATATTGTCGATACTTTCCATTTTGCAGACGAATCTGATGCCGTCGCTGCTTCCTGGAGCGCCTGCGGTGGACTTGCCTGCGTCTCGGTCAGACGACAGTGCGCCGAAGGAGCCGCAGCCTGTATCTTCAGCTCCGCCGCCCTCGCACGTGGAGAACTCCAAGAGCCATCCGCTCTCCGCGCCGCAGTCGACGCGGGAACAGCAGGCACCTGAGGTCGTCGAGCAGGTTCTGGATGAGGAAACCCAGTCAGCGCTTGTGCAAGCTGCCGGAGAGGTTCGCCTCGACATGCCACGTATGAGCGCATCCATGGCGAGCGCGCTGCTGACCTTGAATGCGAAGCCGAGCAGCTTGTCTGATATGTTGATTGGTAGTGAAGACGGGCCGAGCCTTGTCGAGCGGGCCTACTCGCAGCTCACCAGTTCCGGGTCACCTGCTCAGGCGCCATACAGCAAGTCAGTCTAGCTTTCTTTGATTCACGCGGTCCTGGCGTGTGAGACGCCAAGATCACGCGAATAAAGTCCCTGAACCAACTGCCGAACGAATGAGATGTGGCTGCGCAGGTGGTAGACCTCCTCCGTGTAGGAAAGCGGCACTTCCAACTCACCAACTTCCTTCTGGAGCGCCGACAGCTCTGACAGGATCGCGTCGCGCTGATCGTTCGTTTCAGCGCTTCGTCCGCGCGCCTCGAGCTCCCGCAAGTCCTTGTACCAGATGTAGATCTTGCGTCGGACACGCCAGCGGTAGATCGGCGGTGCGGCGCGCACGAGCGGGATGAGAAGCGTGAGAAGCGGGATCAGGAAGACCCAGGCTCGCTCCAGGAAGTTCGCGACCTGAAACGAGAAATAATTGCGCAGGAAGGATGGGCCGTCTTTCCAGTAACGTTCGGCTTCTGCTGAGAGCGGCATGTCGATCAGCGCCTTGTCCGGAAAGGCGCCGGTACGGGCGAAGGCTGAGTTGCCGGAGTGAATCTCTTCCGAGGCCTCCAGCAGAAGGGATTGGATGGCTGGGTGCAGGTCCTTGTCGACGGCGAGCTGAGCGACGGAAGCAATAAGAGGTATATCCGTTGCCGGGATATCGGCTTCCAGGTCCAGGATGCCGCGATAGAGCGTGACTTCATCAAGGGCCGCAGTGCGCCGTGCGAGGGCGGGGGCACGCTCAAATTGAAGAAGCCTGATGTTCGGCGTTTCCAGCAGGTCAGCGATATACGGCGAGTCAATCGAGGCAGAAAAGGCAGCGGCGTCGAGATCGCCCGCCTTCAAGGCTGATGCTGCAGCGAGCCCGCTTTCAATACTCTGGGAGGATGCAGCCCAGTTCCCACCCCAGCTTTCCTGCAGGTCCAGCGCGAGGGCGCGCGTCCCTGAGCCTTCAGGTCCGACTGCCAGCCTGATGTCCCGCAAATCTCCATAGTCTTCGGCGGCGATGTCGTCCCGGACAAAGACCCAGAAGGGCTCGTGGAAAACGCCGGCAAGTGACCGAAGCTCGTCGCGCTCTTCAGCGTCCGCAATGCCGCCCTGAACGAATGCGATATCTGCCTTGCCCGACATGAGGAGTTCAAGGTTTTCCAGAGAGCCGCGCGTTTCCAGCACTTCCACTTCGACATCATCTTCGCCAAGCGCTTCACGATACTGTTGGGCAAGCGAGTAATAGGCGCCGCCGCTTCCACCGGATGCGATGGTCACTTTGGATGGCGGTGCCGGGTCAATCAGGGACAGGGCAACCCAGATGCTGGCAATGACAAGCAGGGCCAGCGGCCCATACACCTTCAGAGCGTCTTTCATCTTCTTGTCCATGCACAGGGTCCCACCTTGTGTAGACCCTAAACCGGGTGCGGAGGCGACGTCGAGTGCCGACCCGTCCGAATATTTGCCTGCAGCTGCGGCACGCTGAAGCAATAGCAGGCAGATGACCGCAATTTGAGTCGTTTTCTGGTAAGTAGTCTCCTATGTTAGTGTCCAAGAAGACACACCTAGATCGACGGAATAGACTATGAACATGCGCAATCTTGCAGTCTGGGGTCTCATCGCTGCCCTCGTAGTGGCCATGATGATCGCCATGCAGGGCACGTCAGTGGCCGCCGGATCGGAGAAGGTGCCGATCTCCGAAATAATGCAGCTTGCTCGTGACGGGCAGCTGTCGGAAGCGACCGTCACGAATGACCGGATTACGGCGGTGACGAGCGGAGGCAGCACGGTTTACGCAGAAAAACTGCCGACCAATTTCGAAGTTTCGAACAAGCTCAGTGACATGGGCGTTCAGGTCACCGAGGATGCCGACACTGGCTTCAGCCTTGGCGGCCTTCTGCTTAATCTCCTTCCGTTGATCCTGATCCTCGGGCTTTTCCTTTTCCTGATGCGCCAGATGCAGGGCGGCGGCTCTGGCCGGGGCGCCATGAGCTTCGGCAAGTCCAGGGCGCGCATGCTCACTGAAAAGTCTGGCCGCGTGACATTTGACGATGTTGCGGGTGTCGACGAAGCCAAGGAAGAGCTCCAGGAAGTTGTTGAGTTTCTCCGCGATCCAGCGCGGTTCCAGCGCCTTGGCGGCAAGATTCCGAAAGGTGCGCTGCTTGTTGGCCCTCCGGGCACGGGTAAGACGCTCCTTGCACGTGCTGTTGCTGGTGAGGCTGGCGTTCCGTTCTTCACGATTTCCGGTTCTGACTTTGTCGAAATGTTTGTCGGTGTCGGTGCGAGCCGCGTTCGCGACATGTTCGAACAGGCCAAGCGCAATGCGCCGTGCATTATCTTC
The DNA here is from genome assembly GCA_036338795.1 of Pseudomonadota bacterium. Lineage (GTDB taxonomy): Bacteria > Pseudomonadota > Alphaproteobacteria > Caulobacterales > Hyphomonadaceae > Henriciella. The sequence continues at coordinate 7,769 of JAYZBJ010000101.1, forward strand.
ATCGACGAGATCGATGCGGTCGGTCGCTCGCGCGGGGCAGGTCTCGGTGGCGGCAATGATGAACGCGAACAGACGCTCAACCAGTTGCTCGTCGAGATGGACGGTTTTGAGGCGAATGATGGCATCATCATCATTGCAGCAACCAACCGCCCGGACGTGCTCGATCCCGCGCTTCTGCGCCCGGGCCGTTTTGACCGTCAGGTGACCGTGAACAACCCCGATATTCTGGGGCGTGAGCGCATTCTGAAGGTTCATATGCGCAATGTGCCGCTGGCCAAGGACGTGAATCCAAAGGTCATCGCGCGTGGTACGCCCGGCTTCTCCGGCGCTGACCTTGCAAACCTCGTTAACGAGGCCGCTCTTCTGGCCGCCCGTCGAGGCAAACGCGTGGTTGCCATGGCGGAATTCGAAGACGCCAAGGACAAGGTGCTGATGGGCCCGGAAAAGCGGTCCATGGTCATGTCGGAGAAAGAACGCGAGCTTACCGCCTGGCACGAAGCGGGCCACGCGATTGTGGCGCTGAAAGTCCCTGCGGCTGACCCGGTTCACAAGGCAACGATCATTCCGCGCGGACGTGCGCTGGGTATGGTCATGCAGCTGCCGGAAGACGACAAGATGTCGATGTCCAAGATCGAGATGACGTCCCGCCTTGCGATCATGATGGGCGGCCGGGTCGCCGAGGAAGAGAAGTTCGGCATGGAAAACGTCACGGCAGGCGCCGCGTCGGACATCCAGCAAGCGACCAAACTGGCCCGTGCCATGGTCACCCGCTGGGGGCTGTCATCCGAGATCGGCCCGGTCGACTATGCCGACGATCAAGGCGACGTTTTCCTCGGCCAACAGCTGATGAACAAGTCGCACGTTTCGGAAGAGACGTCGAAAAAGATCGAGGAAGAGGTTCGCAAGCTGGTCCAGAAAGGCATGGATGACGCTCGCGAGATCATGACGAAGTATCGCGACCAGTGGTCGGCGGTGGCTGAAGGCCTCCTTGAGTTCGAAACCCTGAGCGGTGACGAGATCAAGGACCTGCTGAACGGCAAGCCGCCTTCCCGCCCGGAAGAGCC
>JAYZBJ010000102.1:0-8211 GCA_036338795.1 Pseudomonadota bacterium
CTACAAGGTTTATCCGAGCGTGGCGAACTTTCTCCTGATCAGGTTTGAAGATCGAGACGGAAAGCGCGCTTCGGACGCGGACGCCTTCCTCCGCTCGCGTGGTATCGTCATCCGTGACATGAAGGCCTACGGACTGCCCGACTGCCTGCGCCTGTCTATTGGCACGGAAGAAGCCAATGACGATGTGCTGGACGCCTTCGACGCCTTTGCGAAAGCTGATTGATAAATGGCCCGCCCTGTCTTTGAACGCGTCACGATAATCGGGGCGGGCCTCATCGGCTCGTCGATCGCGCTTGCGGCACGTGAGTTCAAGGCAGCGAAAACCGTCACGCTTTATGATCGTGATGAAGATGTGAGGCGACGGGCACGCTCTCTCGACCTTGGCGACGTCGCCGAAACCCTTGAAGCAGCCTGTGCAGGGTCTGATTGCGTTATCCTGTGCGTGCCGGTTGGAGCAATTGCGGAAACGACGAAAGCCATCGCAAGCTTCCTGAAACAGGGCGCGGTGCTGACCGATGTCGGCTCGGTCAAGGAAAAGGCTCTGGAAGCCATGCAGGCAAGCTGCCCGGCAGGCATCCACCTCGTTCCCGGGCACCCGATTGCAGGTACGGAGAAGTCAGGCCCCGAAGCGGGTTTTGCGACACTGTTTCGCAAGGCCTGGCACATTTTAACGCCACTTCCACAACAGGAAGAACCCTATAACGCGGCCGTCGACCGGCTGGCCAGCTTCTGGGAAATGCTCGGCTCCAGGGTCGAGATCATGGAAGCCACCCGGCATGACCGGGTGCTGGCGATCACGTCGCACCTTCCGCACCTCATCGCCTTCAACATCGTGTCGACCGCTTACGACATGGAAAGCGTGGCCGAAGGTGAAGTCGTTAAATACTCGGCTGGCGGCTTCCGGGATTTCACTCGTATCGCCGCATCTGACCCGACAATGTGGCGCGATGTTTTCCTGAACAACAAGGATGCGGTTCTCGAAACACTCGGCCGCTTCAGTGAGGATCTCGCCGCCCTGCAGAGGGCTATTCGCTGGGGCGACGGCGAAATGCTCATGCGGGAGTTTGAGCGTGCCCGTGGCATTCGCAAGGCCATTATCGAGGCCGGCCAGGACACTGAAGAAGCCAACTTCGGTCGGAACCGGCCTGCTGACGACAAGCAGGACTAAGCTCGCGGGTGCGGGCGAAGCGAGCTGCCGTCCCCTAGACAAGCACCGCTTCGCCACAGGCATTCTGCCGCGTGTATCGCGCCTGTGAAGCCCCTCTCGGGCGGGTGGGCAATCCGGCGCGAACCCCGCATCGGCACACCGGAAACTCGGGGGAGTTCGCAGGCGGCCTGCAATTTCGGTAACAGGCTCAACCTGAACGCGCTCTCAAACCTCTCGTTGCGTCCTGTTCATCCTTGCGGGATGCATCGCCCCTAGCATGGCGATCATCGGCATGGCATCATGACCGAATGATCAGATCCATTCTTGTCGCAGTTCTGCTCGCCTCCGGGACAGCAGCCTGCACCTCGTCGAAGCCTTACGGCCCAGCCAGTTCGTCCAGTGCGCAAGGCTATACTGTGATGCCGATTGAGACCGGCCGTTACCGCGTTAGCTATACCGCGCTCAGCAGGCAGGAAGCCCGTCAGTTTGCCCTCCGCAGAGCTGCCGAGGTGACGTTCGAGAATGGCGGGCAGTGGTTCAGGGTCGTGCGCAGCTCCACGGACACTGAACGCGGAGGCGGCGGCGGGTCGTCCGTTTCGGTCGGCGGTAGCCGCTCATCCTATGGATCAGGTGTTGGCGTAGGTGTCGGCATCGGTCTGCCCCTTGGCGGCAGCTCCGAGAAAACGACCGAGAGTCTGGAAATAATCATTGGCACGGGCGAGAAACCGGAGGACGCTGAAGTTTATGACGCAGAATCCGTGCTGGCCAATCTGAACGCCTAGGGTTCGATCTCCTCACCCTTCCAGTCAAACACCTTGCCAGACTGGTCTGGACTGAGGCCCTCGATGACGTCCAACAAGTAGCTGGCGCTCTGATCTGGCGTGAAAAGCTGCTTGTCGGGTACGTTGGATTGGAACGGCTTGGACAGCCCTGTATCAACGGTGCCGGGGTGCAGGCCGACGCAGATCGATTGTTCATTCTTTCTGGCCTGTTCAATCGCAAAGTTCCGGATCAGCATATTCAGGGCGGCTTTCGACGCGCGATAGGCGTGCCAACCGCCGAAACCATTGTCGCCAATTGAACCGACCCGCGCAGAAAGGGCCGCAAAAACGGTACGCCCCTGGCGAGGCATCGCAGACAGCACGTGCTTCGCCACCAGCGCGGGGCCAAACGTGTTAATGCGGAAAACGCGCTCATAGGCTTCCAATGACTGATGACGCCAGGATTTCTCTGGCTGCAGGTCATCTCCATCAGACAGGATGCCAGAAGCGACGATCACGAGATCAGGCGCGTCAACGGCCTGGAGGGCGGCCTTGATGCTGTCCTCATTAAGAATATCAATCTGACCCGACACGATCCCATTCGGAAAATCGCTGACGGCAGCACGTGAAAGCGCATGGATTGGCTTGCCATAGCCCCGTTCATGCAAGCCGAGCACGAGCGCCCTGCCGATACCTCCGCTCGCGCCAACAATGACTGCAGACATTCTCTCTCCTGACTGGTTACAGGAGCAGAACTAGAATTATTGGAGATGAATGGTACCGGTGGTCGGACTCGAACCGACAAGGGCCGAAGCCCGGGGGATTTTGAATCCCCTGCGTCTACCAATTCCGCCACACCGGCACGCGCTTTGCGAGCAAAGCCTCTGCCTGATGGCAGGCGCGCCGTCAATCTTCTCGACCAGCAGAATAAACTCGGCTAGGCGACATCACATGACCCACGATCCACTGCCGAGAACGTTTCTTCAGTCCATTGAGACGATGGCCGCTGAAGCGCCAGAGGAAGGCTTTTCACTTCGGGCCATATTTGACCGGCTGGACGAGCGTGCCTTTGGGGCCGCCCTGTTCATCCTCGCGCTTCCCTGCTGTGTTCCGTTTCTGTACGGCGTTCCGCAGGTCGTTTCGCTACCGATGATGGCATTGGCGGGCCAGATGGCTGCAGGTCGTGAAGAACCATGGCTGCCCAACAAGTTTGGCGCACGCATGATCGACAAGAAAGGCCTGACGCGTACCGCAACCGGTGGGCGCAAATGGTTTGGCTGGCTCGAGAAAATCGCACGTCCCCGCCTGACATTCATCATGGGCAGAAAAGGAGAGCGGATCATTGGCCTGTTCCTCGTCTTCTTCTGCGCGTCGATTCTCGTGCCGCTGCCATCGACGAACACAGTACCGGGTATCGGCGTTGCGATCGTCGCCTTCGGACTGATGGCACGGGATGGCATTCTGGTCCTGCTTGGCGGCCTGATCGGTTCCGCCTGGATTACCGCCCTGGTCACCATGGTGGCCCTTGGCGTCCGCACGCTGACGGGCGCGTGATGGAGGCGCGCCGCATCGCCGCATTGCACGATGCGGTAGCAGGTTGCACTTTCCCGCAACGTGAAATCGTCACGAGACTTTGAGGCCTCATGATCGCAGCGTTTTCTCCTGCCTTGCAAACTTGGCGTTGGCCCTTGATTGCCTTGCTCATCTCGGCAGCGATGCTCGCAGCGGCTCACGCCTTCGAACAATTCGCTTATTTGCTGCCCTGTCAGCTGTGCCTGCGTCAGCGGGAAGTCTACTGGGCCGCGATCGCCATGTCAGCGACGGGCCTGATCCTCTGGAACATCAAACAAAATCGCCGCTTCCTCGTCGCGCTGAACGTGATGCTGGCCCTCGTTTTCCTGACAGGTGCGGTAGTCGCAGCGTTTCATGCTGGCGTTGAGTGGGGCTTCTGGCCTGCACCTGCGGGTTGCGGCGCGACAGCTATCGATGTCACGGCGCTCGATCTTGGTAGTATTGACGAGAGAACGGCCACGGCATCCTGCGAGAATGCGGAATGGACGATGCTCGGTCTGTCCATGGCGGGCTGGAACGCCCTTGTTTCTCTGGGCCTGGCGGGTATCAGCTTTACCGCGGCCACAACGGCGCTCCCCAAAGAAATAGCCTGAAAGCCATCCTCTAGCCCAGGAACTGTCGGATCGCCCACGCGCCCAGCAGACTTGCGATGACAATCCCGCTGACTGTCAACCTCACTGGCTTGAACCAGGGCGGCACGTCATCCGAACACCGATCCCAATAGGCCTGTACGGCGAACAGTAGTGCATAGACCGCGAACCACTCGGCACCCGGCGCCTGTTGAACAAGGATGGCGTAGGGCACAATCACCCAACCTGCCAGCGCCGGAAGGACAGACAGACCTAACGTCGATGCGTTCGCTGCTGAACCGGCAATCGCCAGCCCCCACCGGATCCCACCGAGGAAGCTGAGGATCACGGTCGCATAAACCATCAGCCAGAAACTGGCCGTGAGATTGGTGGGCGGCGGCAGGACGGCCATGCCGACCACCAGTCCGATGAAAGGCAGCGCACCGGCAACCGTCAGCGCAGTCGCAGCGCGTCGAAACGAAGAAGATTCTGTTGTCATGACAGCGGAGATATGGCTCGCTCGAGGGGGCTGTCCATCCCCTCGACCGTTCAAATCTTAACACAATCCTGCCGATTGGAACCAATCCTTACTTAACCGTTCATGCGGCGTAAATTGCAATAGGTATAGGGATGCTGGCATGTCCCGAAGGCTCATCGCTCTTCTGATTGCCGCGCTCGCCATTGTGTTTGCATTTGGCGCGCTTTCAGCTGTGCGCTGGCCGAGCATCATGATGTTCGTGACCTTGTTCTTTCACCCTGATCCAGCGCTCGGACTCGACAATATCAACTGGCGCGAGTTTGGCTTTGAACATGGCGCTCCGTATTTCCGGGCCTCGCTTTTTTATTATGCAACCTCGGTTTGCGTCGCAGGCAAACGACCCGGATCTGTCCTTTGGTACACGATGGGCATGGTGGCCTCGACGCCGATTTTCTATCTCGTGGACTTTGAGACCGGCTGGTGGAGAGACCCGAGTGGGCCGGAAGGCATGGTGTCAGGCGGGGCGCTGATCGTACTGATGCTCGGACTGGCCGTCCTGCTTCTGCGCCTTCGCAAGGTGAAAGCGTCAGAGACCGACACCGCGATTGACGACGCGGGCGGCAACGTCACCCTGACCAAGAAGCAGTTCGAGGCACTGGTGGCACGAACTGATCAACCAGCAAAAGCCGAACCGAGCGCCGAGAAGCCACGTCGCCGTCGCCCGATGCCAGCAGCAATAGCGCGTCAGCGTGCTCACTTTGCCGCTGAAGGCAGGCGCATGCGCGCGAGACGCGGGCACTAGGCCACGCATCATCGCCTGGTTGTGCAGCAAATCCCGCAGTTCCTGTTCACTAAGTATTGAGGGGCCGACCGTATGTTCACAGGATCGGCACTGGGGAGCTTGCCTACCATGACCATCCGACAGATCTGCGGGTTCTGCCTCGGTCTCCTCGGCACATGGTTCATGTGGCAGGTGGGTGTTGGTTTGGCTCACTTCATTCACGCGACACTGAATATCAGCCTCCCTGCAATGCTGGTGGAGCCCGAAGTAACGATGCGCCTGATGTCGGCGGTCGCAGCCTTCCTCGCCGGGCTCGCGGCACTGACCGAGCGCAAGGGCGGCGCTGGTCTGGCCGGCTTTTCGACCTTCCTGTTTGCCTGCGTCACGATCGGACTGATCCAGGGGCGTCACGACGTTTCCCTTTGGCGGGACGATTACATCTACCTGTCGATTCTCACGGTCCTTTTCCTCGCGCTTGTCGTGCTGCGCCGTGATTCAGAGCCGGTAGGCAACCAGACTCCTCAAAAAGCTGAAGCGCACTAGACGGCAGGCGTCCGCGCTTGCAATCGAGGCCAATTCGCCCTTGGATGATGCCAACTGGCGTACGATCCAGACGGGAGGAGGGCATGCCCATCAGGCGACTTGCCGGCTTGGCCGGAATACTGGTTGCAACCTGGATGTTGTGGGAGACCATACAGCCAATCCAGATGCAGATTTCACGCGGCAGCGACCTGATGACCGAGTTGCTCAATCCGCCTGTCGCGCTTCTGCGACTTGTTGCAACCGTGTTGATGATCCTCGGTGGCCTTCTCGCACTTGGTGCGATACGCGGCGGGGCGTGGGTGTTCGGCGCGGGAGCAATTGTCTTCGCCATCATGACAGGTGCCATGGCCGGTTCGGGAGCCGATCCATCGCTCTGGTCGGACGAGGCAGTGCTGTCTCCATTTCTGCTTGTCATTTGCGGCGTACTTGTGCTGCGGCACAGGAAATGAGGGCATTGCCGCATTGATTTCGCTGCATCAGTGCTTAGGTTCGCGGGCGATTCACAGCACTGACCTTTTGAGGCGGAAATTACATGGCAGACACTTATGACGTCGTCATCATCGGGGGCGGCCCCGGCGGCTATAACTGCGCGATCCGGGCCGGCCAGCTTGGCCTGAAGACGGCCATTATCGAAAAGCGCGGAAAGCTTGGCGGCACCTGCCTGAACGTTGGCTGCATCCCCTCAAAAGCGCTGCTTCATGCCTCAGAACTTTATGATGAAGCGAAGAACAATTTCGCGGGTCTTGGTATCAAGACTGGCAAGCTTGAAGTCGACCTCAAGCAGATGATGGCCCAGAAGGACGAGGCCGTGAAAGGCCTGACGCAAGGCGTCGAGTTCCTGATGAAGAAGAACAAGGTCGACTACATCAAGGGCTTCGGCAAGATCATCGGCAAAGGCAAGGTCGAGGTCGACGGCAAGACGATTGAGACCAAGAATATTGTCATCGCCACCGGCTCTGAACCTTCAACGCTTCCGAATATCGAGATCGACGAAGAGCGCGTTGTGACCAATACTGGGGCAATCGCACTAAAAGAGATCCCCAAGCGCCTGATCCTGATCGGCGCAGGCGTCATCGGTCTTGAGCTCGGCTCCGTATGGTCGCGTCTCGGCTCTGAAGTGACCGTGGTGGAGTATCTCGACCGGATCATGCCTGGCGCTGATAATGAAGTCGCAAAGGAAGCCCAACGCATCTTCAAGAAGCAGGGTCTCGAATTCCGTCTCGGCCAGAAGGTGACTGGCGTCGAGAAGTTGAAATCCAAACTGAAGCTGACGATGGAGCCGGCCAAAGGCGGTGACGAGGAAGTCCTCGAAGCTGATGCGGTTATCGTCGCTGTCGGTCGTCGCCCCTACACTGACGGCCTCGGCCTGGAGGCTGCCGGCGCTTCGGTCGACAAGCGTGGCTTTGTGCAGGTTGATCACTTCAAGGCTGCAGAAGGCGTCTGGGCCATCGGTGACTGTATTCCAGGCCCCATGCTTGCCCACAAGGCAGAAGACGATGGCGCCGCCGTTGCCGAGCTTATCGCTGGCAAGGCCGGACACGTGGATTACGATCTCGTTCCGAGCGTGGTCTACACCAATCCGGAGATTGCCTGGGTCGGCAAGACTGAGGAGCAACTCAAGGAAGCGGGTATTGAGTACAAGAAGGGTAAATTTCCCTTCCAGGCTAACTCTCGCGCCCGCACCAACCATGAGACGACCGGCTTCGTGAAAATCTTGGCTGACGCCAAAACGGACCGGATTCTCGGAGCCCATATGGTCGGCGTCGGTGTTGGCGAGATGATTCATGAAATCTGTGTCGCCATGGAATTCGGTGCCGCGTCGGAGGACGTAGCGCGCACCTGTCACGCCCACCCGACCATGTCCGAAGCGGTCCGTCAGGCTGCCATGGGCGTCGAAGGCTGGACGATGCAGATGTAGTCAGGAATGGGGCGCAATCGGCGCCCCATCGCCTCCCGTATCAGCGCGGATTCTGCTTCCTGCATGATGGCGTCCGCCGCGCTTTCGGAATTTACCGGCTCCTTGCCGACCTCCAACATCACAGGGACCGCGAACGGGCTGATCTTCTCAAGCACCCGATGATCGATCTTGCCGCGAATACGCGTGAGCATGTCTGAAAGCCGGCGGATATCGAGCAGGCCCGTAGCCGCATCCTGCCGCGCCGCCTGAAGCAGGATGTGATCTGGCTCGTGCGAGCGAAGCACGTCATAAATCAGGTCCGTCGAGAAGGTGACCTGGCGCCCCGTCTTCTCCTTCCCCGGAAGTCTTCGGGCGATCATGCCTGATATCTGAGCACACTGCGCGAACGTACGCTTCATCAGAGGGCTCTCATCAAGCCAGGCTTCAAGGTCGTCGCCCAACA
>JAYZBJ010000103.1:0-15018 GCA_036338795.1 Pseudomonadota bacterium
TCAGCCGTCTCAATATTGATCGCGTAACTCGCTGCGGCGAGTTGGCGTTCGGCGAGCCGGATATCGGGCCGACGACGAAGCAGGTCCAGAGGCGACGAAATTGCAATCGGTCCGAAGGCTTCGACCGGATCAAGTTGCTGCGACGCGCGTGGCGCCAGATCGGGGTATTCTGCCGAAAAGTCAGGAACGGTCCGTCCTGTCAGGCGTGCTAGGCCTGCAAGGGTTTCTGAACGTGCGGATTGAAGCGCAATGATGCCGGCACGTGTCGTTTCAACGAGATTGGTTTGGCGCTCCACGTCGATGTCCGCCACTTCACCCGCATCTCGCAATTGCTTCGTCAGCTCCAGGACATCCTGCTGCCGTTGAAGGCTTTGGCCATTCACGTGAATGCGTGCGTCCAGTTCCCTGAGGGTGAGATAGCTGGAGGCTGTCTGGGCGATGACTGCGCGAGCCGTGTCTGCCGCAACAGCTTCGCGGCCGCCTAGAGCCGCATCCGCCTGAGCGATACTATTGCCGACCCGTCCAAAAAGGTCTGCTTCCCAACTGGTTTCGGCACCGGCCGAATATTGTGTCTGGGCACTAAATTCAAAAGGCAGGTCGGCGCCGAATGATGCGCTTGATTGTTTTTGCCGTGTCACGCCTGCGGTCAGCTGGCCCATCGGAAAGCGGCTCGAGCGAGCGGCCGCCACAGTCGCGCGGGCGGATTCAATATTGGCCTGGGCTTCACGGATATCGAAATTCCCAGTTGAGGCGTCCTCGACCAGCCGGGTCAATAGCGGATCGTTGAAAGCCAGCCACCAGTCGGCGTCCAAAACAGCTCCAGGCGCCAGCACAGCGCTGTCCCCTGCGACCCAGGCATCCTGATAGGTCTCCAGCGCCGGCGCCTCATATTTCGGGCCGACGGAAAGGCACGCTGAAATCGTCAAGTACGGTAAAAGAAGAATTGATACTTTTGTGAGACTAGAGGGCATCAAGAGTGGTCCGGCTGGCAAACAGTGTGCGTCGTACCATGTAAAAACTAACAGGGTATGGTCCAGCGAGGCCAATACCCGGGTGCGTTGGAACAAAGATGGCGAACGAGCACGTTTCCGAAGGTGGCGAAGCGAAAAAGCCGAGCCGTATCTGGCTTTTGGTAGGCGCACTGGCCGCCGCTTCCGGTTTTGCTCTGATGACGGTCTTGGGCGCCAGTAACGGCGTGAGCGAAACGGCTCAGGAGCAGGAAGACAGCATCCCTTATGTTGAAACGGCTAACGTTGAAGCAGCAGGGAATACCTATCAAGTCACAGCGCCGGGCCGGCTGAGCGCTCGCGATGAGCTGAGCCTCGTAGGCGAAGTGTCCGGCAAGGTGACGGTAGTGAACCCTTCGCTGCAGGTCGGCGGACGCATCAAGCGCGGCGAGACGATCCTCCAGATCGACGATGGGGATTTTCAGGCCGACGTCGCTCGTGCTGAGGCGCAAGTTGCAACCGCCGAAGCGCGCCAGCAGCAGGCCAAAGCGGAAAGAGACCGGCAAATTCGTCTTTCCGAGATTGGAGCCTCGCCGGAAAAAGCGGCAGAACAGGCCATCGCCGCTTATGAGGATGCGCAAGCTGCCGTCCAGCAGGCAAATGCGCAGTTGGTGATCGCTCGGCGTACACTGAACAAGGCCATCATCCGCGCGCCTTTCGACGCTATCGTGACCGCGGAAAGTGTTTCGCCCGGTACGTTCGTTTCACCGGGACAGCCACTCGCCACGCTAATCAGCGCCGGCGAAGCTGAGATCACCGCAGGCCTGCCTGCCGAAGACATAGCTGCGGTTCGGGCCGCCATTCGTGCGAGCGCGGACGAGCGCCTCGCCGTGAAAGCTGTGCCGAATACGAGTTCCCTCGGGAGCAAGGCACTGACGGGATATCTCGCGGATTTTTCGCCCGTTATTGACCAAGCGTCGCGGACTGCCACCGTGATCGCTGTTTTCCCCAATGCTTTTGCGCCTGAGAATGATGGCGAAGTCTTCACCGACGATTTCATGAACCTTGTTATTACTGGTGTCTCCGAGGCCCCGGTATGGCGTGTGCCGGAAGGCGCCGTGCGGCAGGATTCCTTTGTATGGGTGATCGGCGACGATGAGCAGGCGCGCCGCGTTGATGTCGATCCGATCGACCGGACAGAAAACGCAATTCTGGTCCATGCTGACGGCCTGTCAGGCGGTGAGAAGGTCATGATCACGGTATTGGCCGAAGAGATTGAAGGCATGCGCGTGCATATCGCGGAGACGGCTTCGTGATCCGCCTGATCGAGGGCATTCTCGCCAACCGTGTCGCCGCGAACCTGCTTATGGGGTTCCTGGTGATTGCAGGTATCGCATCTCTGTCTGCGTTGAACGTGCGTGTGTTCCCACCGATCGAGACCAACCAGATTTCGATCACGGTGCCCTATCCGGGGGCAACGCCTGAAGATGTTGAAACCTCTATCGTTCGCCCGATCGAGGAGCGTCTTGAAGGGCTTGAGGGTGTCGAAAAGATCACCGGGCTTGCTGCGTCGAGCGTGGGGAATGTCATCGTCGACATTCCCGAAAGCGAAGACATGTCGGAGATGCTCGACGAAGTTAAGAACGAGATCGGGCGCATCACGGTTTTCCCGCAGAACGCCGAAGCGCCTCAGATCACGGAGATCGAGCCGGACGAGCTTGTGAACCAGATCATTCTCTATGGTGACGTCGATCGGCGGCTCCTGAAACAGGCGGCAGACCGTGTACGCAGGGATCTGGCCGCAAAGGATGAGCTGTCTCTGGCGGAGATTGGCGGCGTTCCGGAATACCTGATCCAGATTACCGTGCCGGAGCAGGAGCTTCGTGCTCGCAATCTGAGTCTTACCTCCATTGCGCAAGCGATTGGACAGCAAAGCCTCGACCTGTCAGCCGGTGAAATTGAGGATGATCGCCAGCTTTTGCGAGTGCGTGCGGTCGGTGAGCGTCGAACCGGCGCCGAGTTCGGCAGTATCGTGATCGGGGCAGGCCGGAACGGTGCGCCGGTTTATTTGCGAGACATTGCCACGATTTCCGACGATCTCGCGGATGATCCCATCGAAGCGGTCTACAAGGGCAAGGCCGCATCCATGGTGTCGGTTTACCGGGTTGGCAGCGAAAAGACGCTGAGCAATGCGCGGATCGTGCGGGCGTATATGGATGAAGAGATCGCTGATGCGCTGCCTGCGGGCATCTCTTACGATCTCTGGCGCGACGAGTCGGTCAACCTGCAATCGCGTATCGAATTACTGGTTAGAAACGCCGTACTCGGCCTCGCGCTTGTCACGCTGTTGCTGCTGCTGTTCCTCGATCTTCGGATTGCATTCTGGGTCGCGCTGGGTGTTGGCGTCAGCTTCGTCGCAGCATTCTTCCCCATGTTTCTCTTCGGGGTCACGATCAACCAGCTGTCGCTGTTCGGCTTCATCCTCGCGATCGGCATCATCGTCGACGATGCCATTGTGGTGGGTGAAAACATCCACGCGAATTGGCGCAAGGGTCATGAGGGCATGGAGGCAGCACGCCTCGGCGTTATGCGCGTCGCCCGTCCGGTCCTGTTTTCCGTCTCGACGACGATCACAGCGTTCGTACCGATCCTTCTTGTGCCCGGCCTCTTTGGCCAGTTCCTCGGGCAGGTTTCGGCGGTGGTGATCATTCTTCTGGTGCTCTCCCTCGTCGAGAGCTTCTTCATCCTGCCCCGCCACCTCGCACACCTGACGGATAGCAAGCCGGGCCGCTGGTCACTCCGGCGGCTCACCGATCCTGTGCGCGACCGCGTTGCCGCAAAGCTGCGGGCGTTTTCGAACGGGCCGCTCAGGCGCGCAATGGAGTTTGTTGTTCTCAGGCCGCTGATGGTGCTGCTGGTTGGCATCGGTATTTTCTTCGCGACGCAATCATTCACCTCCAGCGGCTATGTGAAATTCATCTTCTTTCCGGCCGTTGAGGGCGATTACGTCACGGCTGAGCTTGAACTCTCAGAGGGTACTTCTGAAGTCCAGACGCGGCGCTATGCCGAGAAGATTTCGCAAGCTGCGAAGTCTGCTGCAGAGCAGGTCTCGAATGACCCCGAAGCGCTGGAGGGTGTCATCTTCCAGATCGGAACGCCGATTGGGGGCGCAGAGGGTAACCCCGCTGGTGCTGGCGGAGGGCCCGGCACGTCTGGCAACAAGGCCTACATCGTCGCCCGTTTGAAAGAATCCAGCGCGCGGGACTTTGGCGCCGGCGAATTCGAACGCCGTTGGCGCGAGCAGTCTGGCCGCATCCCTGGTGCCGAAAAGCTGACCTTCACATCTGACCTCGTCAGCCCTGGCGCACCTATCCAGCTCCAGGTCTCTGCGCGGACAGACGCCGAAACGCGAGAAGCGGTCCTTGCGCTTCGAAAGGCGCTGGAGTCGCGCCCGGGCGTCTTTGATGTACGGGATGACCGTTTTCGCACGACCGAGGAAGTTCAGATTCGTCTCAAACCTCTGGCGCGCAATTATGGCGTGACCCAGAACGATCTTGCCCGAGAAGTGCGCGCGGCTTTCTTCGGCGCCGAAGCCGTTCGCATCCAGCGTGACCGAGAGGAAATTCCCGTTCGTGTGCGTTTGCCGGAAAGTGAACGGGATTCATTGGAAACGCTGAAACGACTCCGCGTAAAAATCGGCGATGGCTACGTCCCGATGCATAATCTGGCTGAACTCACCATAGCGCCAGCCCCTGCCACGATCAACCGCGTCGACGGCCGGCGAATTTACTCGCTGAGCGCCTTCGTCGACGAGGATGTCACGACGGCTGATATCGTCTCCGACTTCATGTTCAACGAAGTCCTGCCGCGTCTTCAGTCTAGGTATGACGGACTGTCGATGCGCGTATCGGGTGATCAGGAAGACCAGGCCGAAGCCACACCCGTTCTGGCGCGTAATTTCTTCCTGGCGATGATCGTGATCTACAGCCTTCTTGCGCTGAATTTCCGATCCTATAGCCAACCTATCGTCATCATGGGCGCGATCCCGTTCGGCTATGTCGGTGCGTTGCTTGGTCATGGCATCATGGGGGCAGACCTGACCTTGCTGTCCTTCTTCGGGATTATTGGTCTGTCCGGTGTGATCATCAACACATCGCTGATGGTAACGGACTTCCTCAACGAGCGCCTTGAACAGGGGGAAGCCCCGCGAGACGCCGTCATCGCCGCCATGCTGGACCGTTTCCGCGCCATCATGCTGACGACGCTTACGACCTTCCTGGGTGTGACGCCCATCATTCTCGAAACGAGCCTTCAGGCCCAATTCCTGATCCCGACGGCGATCTCGCTGGGCTTTGGTATCCTGTTCGGAACGACGATGCTGATCTTTATCCTTCCAGCGCTCTTGATGTTGCACTTGAGGGTGTTCGGAACGCCGAAACCAGCGCACAAGGAAAACCCGGGCAGCGCCTAGCTGCCCGGGTTTGCTATTGCTTCCGAACGAGGCGCCAAGGCCTACTCCGCCGTGTCGTCGACCGGCTCTCCGTAAATGTCGAGAATGATCACTTCGCCGTCGGCGAATGACCTGACTGGTTCAAGCTGGGTTTCCGCGTCACCGACCACGACCCAGGTCATGTCAGGTTCGGCGAGATACTGCGCGATAACTCGCTTGTATTCCTCCAGCGGCATTTCGAGCAGCTCTTGCTGCTCTTCTTCGACAAAGCTCAAGCTCTTGCCGAACTTTGAGATTTCCCGAAGCGTGCCGAGCTTTTCGCCAAGGCTTTCGAATGCCCGCGTGTCTTCCTTCACCAGCTTTTGACGCGTGAGTTCGACCGCAGCGTCATCAAACTCAGGCCCGTAAGCTTCCAGCATGTCACTGATCACCTCGAGCGATGGCTCGGTTGCATTTGCGCGCACGCTTGTCCCGATGCGGAACGGCTGCGGCACAAGGCCTTCGCCTACGAAGGAGTAGGCGCCGTAAGTGTAACCCTTCTCGATCCGCAGCACCTGCGCGAGGTCGCCGCTAATCCCGCCGCCAAGCTTTTCATTTGCGAACACGATCTTGTTGAAGTCAGCATCCGGCGTTGCCACGGTCAGCTTGCCGATGCCGAGAACGCTCTGCTTCGAGCCCGGTACATCGATGAAGTAGACCTTGCCCGCATCGTCCTGTTCGGGAAGGGCATAGTCCGGCAGCTCGACCTTGGTCTCAGGAAGAACTGAGGTGAGTGAACCAAGTGTCTCCTGTGCCCGCTCAGGCGTGACTGCGCCGGCAACATGCATCCGCACATTCGTTGCAAGCATCTGGTCGAAATAGGCCTTGAGATCTGCGAGCTCGATCGCGCTGACACTCTCGGCTGACCCGATGCTGAAACGGCCTTGCGGGTGGTCTTCGCCATACATCAGCTTCGCAAAGGCGTTCGCCGCAATGTATTGCGGGTTGGCTTCGCGATCCTTGATCGTCGTCAGGGCTGCAGATTTTTCGCGTTCGAAATATTCAGTGTCCCAGCGTGGCTCGGTGAGCATCTCTTCAATCAGGGCGACGACGTCCTCGAAGTTTCGGGCAAGCGTGGTGGCACTGACCGTGACGCTGTCGGCGTCTGCGCTGACACTGATCCCGGCACCGAGAAGGCCGATGGCCTGCTCCAGCTCGGCGGCGGTCCGATTGGCGGTACCTTCATTCAGCATGGCGGCGACGAGGTTTGCCGTGCCGACCTTGCCGTCCGGATCAATCCACGAGCCAGCATCAAAAACGATGTCGAAGGTGACAAGCGGTAGCTCGTTATTCTCGATGCCGTAAAGCGAGGCGCCTTTTTCCAGATTCGCAGTCCATACATCAGGGCTTTCGATTAGCGGCAACTCCCCGAAAGGCGGCTCGGACCGGTCGAACTTGCTGGTTGTCTTGACGTACTCGGCTTCCTCGCCCTGGCTGACTTCCTCGGACGCCACGTCAGCTTTCACTTCCTCAATCCAGACCTCTGCGAGGGTCGCGCCTTCCAGAGCGAGGTCTGCCTCACCTTTCGGTACGAAGCTGGTGATCACCGCGGGCTGGTCTTTGATGTAGGTCTCATAGACGCGCATGACATCGTCCGCGGTCACGCCCCGAAGGAGTTGGGCCTCCTTGATGGCATAGGCCGGGTCACCAGCAAATTCATTGTCACTCGACATCTGGTTCGCCTTGCCCAGCACCGTCGATAGATTGTTGTAAAGCACCGTCTCACGCTCAGCCTTGATGCGTTTGAGATCAGTTTCGTTGACGCCTTCTGCCTCGAATGTCGTGAACGCCTCGTCTAGGGCGGCCTTGACCGTGTCGAGGTCGGTGCCTTCCTTCGCGCGGACCCGGAATACGAACTCGCCGGCCAGCTCCATGGAGCTGTTATATGCCGATACATCCGGGGCAAGCGCCTGTGCCTCAACAATTTCCCGGTAGAGCGGAGAGCTTTTCGTGCCTGCGATCAGCCGGGCAAGAACATCCAGGGCCTGCTCGTCCTCGTGATACGCTTCGACCGTTGGGAAAGTCATGCGCAGTTCCGGAAGTTTGGCGAAGTTGTCCTCGAACCAGAGAGACTTCGTCTCATCCAGTGAGACAGGCATCGGCGCCATCGGCTCAATATCCGGTCCTTTGCGGATTTCGCCAAACCAGCGCTGCACCTTTTCTTTCGTTTCGGCGATATCGATATCGCCGACAATGGAAAGCGTGGCGTTTCCTGCGCCGTAATATTGTTCGTAGAACTCTTTGAGGTCGTCGAGCGTTGCAGCCTGAAGGTCTGGCAGCTGTCCGATAACGGTCCAGCTGTATGGGTGTCCTTCAGGGTAGAGCGCGCCTTTGATCACTTCCGACGTATAGCCATAAGGCTGGTTATCGACGCGCTGGCGTTTCTCGTTCTTCACAACCTGCTTCTCGCGCTCCAGCGCGGCCTGCGTGACGGTGTTGATCATGTAGCCGAGGCGGTCGGAGTCGATCCAGAGAATCTTGTCGAACGCGTCTTTCGGGACGACCTCATAGTAGATTGTGCCGTCCGACCAGGTGCCACCATTCCGCTCGCCGCCCCAATCGGGAATGGCTTTGCGGTTCCAGCCACGTGGAACGTTTTCGGAGTCATTGAAGGCCATGTGCTCGAAGAAATGCGCGAAGCCTGTGCGGCCGGTCTTCTCGCGGTTCGACCCGACATGGACAACCGTTGAGAAGGCGACGATCGGATCAGAGCGATCGACGTGAAGGATAACTTCGAGACCATTTTCCAGCGTAAACTTCTCGTACTCGAGCTCGAAATCAGCAGCCGAGGTGTCGGCGTTGTCTTTCGCCGAGATTTCCAATTGAGCTGTCGGGGTCGTGGCGTCCGTAAGCGATGACGTGCCGCTACCGGCCGAGCATGCGCCGAATAGGAGTGCCGCTGCGATAGCGGTCGAAGTAGGGAAGTTCATGCTTGCCTCTGCAGATCAGAAAGGGGGCAGGCATCCCTCGCGAATGCCCGTTTGTTAATGGTGTAGCATATTGTTTTTCGATGTCACGCGAGCGCCTGTCAGCCCTCGGTGCGGAGGGAGCCGGCAAAGTCAGCAATTGCCGTCGTCAGTTGTCCAAGGGCTTCCGCCGAAATCACATATGAAGGGGTCAGATAGATCACGCGCCCAAGTGGCCTGATGAAAGTGCCGCGGTTGATGAACCAGCGTCGCGCCGCTTCGATGTCGAAGTCGATCGCCATCTCGACAGCGCCAACCGATCCGCAGACGCGTACATCCACCACATCGGGATGGTCGTTCAGCGGTCCCAACTCGTCGAGAAGCTGCTGTTCCATGGCGCGCACCTGCTCAAGGCGCGGCTCCTGTTCAAACAGGTCGAGACCAGCATTTGCCACTGCGCAGCCGACTGCATGACCGGTAAAGGTGGGGCCGTGCATAAGCGCGTCACCTGCTGAATCGGTGTGGAAGGCCGCGTATACTTCGCGGGTCGCAATGGTTGCGGCAAGTGGGGTCACGCCGCCCGTCAGCGCCTTCCCGAGACAAAGTATGTCAGGCGTCACGCCTGCCCGGTTTGCCGCGAACATTTCGCCTGTGCGTCCGAAGCCGGTGAAGATTTCATCGAAGATGAGCAAAACGCCATGCTTGTCGGCCAGCTGCCGGATCGTTTTCAGAACGTCAGGAGAATGCATCCGCATCCCACCTGCGCCTTGGATCAGCGGTTCGATAATGATGCCGGCAATGTCGTCATGACTCTCAAGGACTTGCTCAAGCGCCGCTTCGCGCTCCTCGGTATCGGGAATCTCAACGACATACTGTTCCGGCACGACGCCTGCGAACAGGCTGTGCATTCCTTCCTCGGGATCGCATACCGACATCGTTGCAAACGTGTCGCCATGATAGCCGCCCTTGAAGGAGACGAAGCGCGTGCGCCGCTCACCGGTCCTGTTCATGGCATATTGGACCGCAACTTTCATCGCGACTTCGACCGCGACAGAGCCGGATTCGGTGAAGAAGACTTTTGAGAGCGAGCCAGGTGTGAGCTGCGCCAGCCGTGCGGCCAACCGGTAGGCCTGCTGGTGCGCCAGCCCGCCGAGCATGACGTGTGGCATCTGGTCTAGCTGCTGGTGTGCTGCCTTGAGCAGGCTTGGATGATTGTAACCGTGGACGCTCGTCCACCAGCTGCCGACGCCATCAATGAGCTGGCGTCCGTCTTCCATGATCAGCGTCGACCCATCGGTTGACCTAACGGCAGAGGGGTCCGGCAGGGTTTTCATCTGGGCGTAGGGCAGCCAGATGTGTTCGAGCCCCTGTTTGAACCAGTCATTGCCTTCGGTCATGCGCGTCTGCCTCCATTGCGTCGTTTGGCTTGTAGGATTTCTGTACCTGACTAGGACAGGCGCGAATTCACTTCGAGGATGCCTGTCTACATGAGTTCTTTAGGGAGTCTGATACGATATGCCGAGGCGCGATTGGAGCGGCTTCAGGCCGCAGGTCAGCAGCGCACGCTGAAGCCGACACACCGGTTGCCGGGACTTCGCGCACGGCGAAGCGACAGGCCACTCATCTCGTTCTGCGACAATGACTATCTCGCGCTTTCCAGTGATCCCAGACTTGTTCGCGCTGCCGCGCAGGCTGCGGAGACTTTTGGAGTTGGTGCCGGCGCCTCCAGGCTGGTCACGGGGGACTGTCCGCTCAACCAGACGCTCGAAAACGAAATCGCGCGTATAAAGGGCATGCCAGCCTGCCGTGTGTTTGGGTCGGGTTACCTCGCAAACATCGGGGCTGTCCCGGCGCTTGTTGGTGTTGGAGATACCATCATCATGGACGAGCTTTCCCATGCCTGTATGCATGCGGGCGCCAGGCTGTCCGGAGCTGACATCCGTGTCTTCCGGCACAATGACGTTCGCCACGCCGAAGCGCTGTTCGAAGATGCTACCGGCCAGGTCCTGCTGATGACCGAGACCGTGTTTTCCATGGATGGAGACCTCGCGCCGCTTATTCCTCTGGCGGAGCTGTGCGAGCGATACGAAGCATGGCTGATGACGGATGATGCGCACGGCCTTGGTGTCATCGACCAGCACAACCCGGCGCCTCTCCAGATGGGAACGCTTTCAAAGGCTGCGGGCACGTATGGCGGTTATGTCTGTGGGCCCGCGCCAGTCGTGGATATGTTTACGAGTCGGGCGCGCAGTCTGGTCTACACCACGGGACTTCCGGCGCCCGTTCTAGCAAGTGCCATCTGCGCACTTGAGATCATGCAGGCCGAGCCGGAACGCGCCGCCCGCGCACGGGCCAATGCGGAACACTTCTGTAAGCGGATGGCATTGCCGCGGACCCAGAGTGTGATCGTGCCAATGATTATCGGTGATGAATCCCGCGCCATGGCATTGTCTGGATTGCTCGAGGAGGCGGGATTCCTCGTCACAGCTATCCGCCCACCGACGGTGCCAAAAGGAACCTCGCGGCTCCGTATCACTTTCTCTGCCGGGCATTCGCAAGAGGATGTCGATGGCCTGGCTGACGCGCTTCAGGAGGCGATGATCGCGGCATGATTTCGTACTTTGTAACCGCCATCGGCACCGAAATCGGCAAGACCTATGTCAGCGCCCGGCTGCTTGAGGGATGGCGTGGCGAGGGCCTCAAGGTCCATGCGGTGAAACCGGTCATGAGCGGTTTTGGCGAGAACGAGCTTGATCGCTCGGATGCAGGTGAACTTCTGAAAGGATGTGGGCTGGATGTGTCGCCAGAAGCGGTATCCGGCATCTGCCTGCACAGGTTCGAAGCGCCGCTCGCCCCGAATGTCGCCATGCGGCAGTCTGGGGTCGAGCAGGACTACAAGAACATCCTCGCATTCACGCGCAAACACATTGCCAGCCCGGGCACTGACCGATTGCTCGTCGAGGGGGCCGGTGGAGTCATGTCACCGTTGACCGATGATGCACTTCAGATCGATTTTGCGGCGGATCTTGGGCTTCCGGTAATTCTCGTCGCTGCACCATATCTCGGGGCAGTCTCCCATACACTTTCAGCCATTGATGCGCTGCAAGCACGCGGATTGACGATAGACCGGCTAATCATTTCACAGCCTGACCCGGAGAGCCCACTGCCGCAGTCACTGGCCGAAGAAGTCCTGAAGTTTCGGACGTTACCGATTGAATTGCTGGATAACAAAGGCTCTGAGTTCGAAACTCACAGATAGCTGGGGCCGAAAGGTGTGGGCGTTTGCCCAAACTGATTGAAGCCAAGCCCCCGCGAGTAGATTGCGGGAGGGGCAAAAACACACCCGCAGTTTTCAGACCACAGCGGCAATCCAACCAGGTCGAACGTTAAATTTGGCGTCTGGACGATAATCACCTTTGCCATAATCACCTCAGGTCGCGTAAGCGTTCCAGCGGATCGCGTGCAGAGCAGTGAATTTTTCAGGAGACGTTATGAACAAGATCAATAGCACAGACAGCGCTTCCCGCCTGAGCCCGCTTGGACTGGCCAAGTCGCGTCTCGCGCTGATGGCCGGCTGCTCGCTGCTATGCCTCGTCTACGGCAACAACGCTTGGGCGCTGGAAGTCAGCGAACCCACCACAACCCCCGCTACTACCTCCATCGACGGCGATGTGACGATCACCGAGGCTGGCGAGATCGATATTACCGATCAAGCCGGTGCCGACGCAGTGACGGTTGATAGCGACAATGACGTTACCAATGAGGGCGTTATCAGCGCTGAGGACACCGATGATGTCGTGGGTATCCGGATCCTGCCGGATGTCACGTCGGATATCACCGTCGGCGGCACCATCACGCTTAACGAAACGTATGAGCGCACCGACGATGACGATGATGGCGATCTCGATGGTCCTGTGGCTGAGGGAAACAACCGCACCGGTATTCTCGTCGAATCCGGCGGAACGCTGACCGGGAATATCATCCTTGAAGGTGGTTCGGGCATTGTGGTCGAAGGCAACAACTCGGCGGGTGTGCTGGTCGGTAGCGCACTTGACGGTTCCTTTGTGTCTGATGGCAGCATTTCCGTTATCGGTGATAATGCGCAGGCCGTTACCTTTGCCGAGGGTGTCACCGGCGATGTTCTGATCAGCGGCAGTGTCGGCGCCCAAGGCGAAAATGCGAGTGGTGTGGTTGTATCTGGCCCCATCGCGGGATCGTTCACGGTCGAGTCGGATATCGCGACTACGGGCTTCACCGCGACAGACGTGACCAATTACGTTTCTCCAGCGGACGTAACGGAAGACACGCCGCCGCTAGAAGAGCGTCGCGACGCTGATGACCTGTATGACAATGCTGGCTCGGTTCGTATTGGTGGGTCAGTCGGTGGCGGCATTCTGGTCAATGGCGCGGTTGACGAATTCATTTCTACAGAAGACGCCGAGGACGAAACCAAAGATACGCTCGACGATTTTGACGAAAACCGCACGACGGGTACGATCCGCAGCTTCGGCTCTGGCGCAGCGGTGCAAATCACGCCTGACAATGCTGACGAAGATATCGTGATTTCACCCGTCTTCGAGACGGTTCGCGACACGCAGGATGATGATGAAGACGGCGACTTCACGGAAACCCTCGCGACCTTCCAGCTCGATCATGGCTTCATCAACCGTGGCACAATCCTGGCCAACGGCCTGAATGTCGGATTTGCCGCGACAGCGGTCGACATCTCTGGCAGCGCTACCGGAACCGGACGGGTTATCGTTGAAGGCGGCATCCTGAATACGGGTTCGATCACCGCGACGGCCTATGAGGCAGAGTCAGTGGCCCTGAATCTCGGTTCAGGCGCGGTTGTAGGGACACTGGAAAACACCGGCTCCATCATCGCCAATGTTGCCACCCGCGAGAAGCACGCCGGCACGGCGGTCTTCGTGGCTGATGGTGCCGAGCTGACGACGATCACAAACAGCGGCACAATCCGTGGTCTAGGTAGCGGGGACGGCGCCGAAGTCGCCGCCATCCGAGTTGAGTCTGATACCGTGACCAGCATTGTGAACAATGGAACGATCTCGGCCTATTTCGCCTCCGACAGCCAGGCGATTGATGGGGTCGAAGATGGTTTCGCGCGCGCTTTGGACTTTTCCGCTGTGTCTCAAGACATCACAGTCGTTCAGGACAAGGAAACGCCAGTCGACGACATTAATGGCGATGGTGAGATCAATTCTGCGGACGCGGACGAGCCCGTGCTTCGCGGCGATGTCGTATTTGGCGCCGGGAACGATACGTTCCGTTTGCTCGATGGTAGCCTGAGCGGCGATACCTATTTTGGCGCGGGCTCAGCAGACTTTGAAGTCCGCAATGCGGCAGTGACGGGCGACACCTTCTTTGAAGGAGCAACGAGCACGCTGACCCTCTCGAATTCCACCTACTCCGGCGATATCGATTTTGGTGCTGGCGCCGTAACGGCGCTCATCCAGAACGGCTCGATTGTGAGCGGTGACCTGTTCAGCGAGGCTGGGTCGGATGTATCCATGTCCGTCGAAGATGCGACGGTGAACTTCCTTCGTGGCACGGAACTCACCCTGACGAGTCTGACGACGAGCGGCGATTCAGAATTGGGCTTCCAGATCAATCCGCAGGACCTGCGGGACACGCCATATGTTAACGTTCTTGGTAATGCGGTCATCGGTTCGGGCACCATCATCACGCCGACGCTGACATCCTTTGTCGGCAGCGATTTCACGGTGGATCTCATCCAGGCCAACTCGCTCACATTCGATGGTGAGCTCGCCGATACTGAGATTTCAAACCTCCCATGGATCTACAATGCGCAGCTGGTGCAGGACGACACGCTGGCGCTCCAGTTCCAGCTGAAGACGGCTGAGCAGCTTGGCTTCGATAGCAACCAGACGAACGCTTATTCGGCGGTGCTGCAGGTAGCCGAAGACAATGATGGTCTTGGCTCTGCACTGTCGCAGATCACCGAAGGAAAGGACTTCCTCCAGAGTTACAACCTTCTGCTTCCGCAACGCACGGACGCCTCCACGCGCTATCTCGAAACGCAGTTCAACGGCGCATATGGCGCGCTGCGTAATCACTTCGAACTGGCCAAGCTTTCCAAGGGTGAAAAGACCAGCATCTGGATCCAGGAGACCTTCGCTCATATGGACCAGAAGAGCGGTGACGACACGCCGGGCTATAATGGCCGTGGTGTAGGCTTTGCGCTTGGTGCTGACCGTCCGCTTCTCGGTCTCGACATGGTCGGCGTCATGTTGACCTATTCGGATGGTGAATTCGAAGAGAAGACGGGAGGCAACAAGCCGGTCAATACCACGAGTGTCGGCTTTGGCGCCTATCTGCTCGAGAGCCTCGGACCGGTCGACCTGCAGGTCGCTGGTCAGTATGCCGATGTGAGCTTCAACAGCGATCGTGAAGTCATCGTCGGCAACTACCGCTCAAATGTCAGCGGCGACTGGGGTGGCTCCGCCATTTCGGCATCGGCGACGGCGTCCACAGAGTTCGGCACGGGTCTTATCCGCACCACGCCATTCGCATCACTCGATTACGTCAAGCTCGATCAGGACGGCTATACGGAAACCGCGACCAGCGGTCTCGGGCTCGATATAAGCTCAGCTGAGTCGGACCGTCTGACAGCGTCCGCAGGGATCGGGGTTGCTGC
>JAYZBJ010000104.1:0-7095 GCA_036338795.1 Pseudomonadota bacterium
ACCATGTTCGGCCTGCTCTCGCTGCTGCTGATCTATCCCTATATTTGCGTCTACGCGAAGCGGTTCCACGATGCCGGCACGACGGGCTGGTGGGTTATTGCGGCTTGGCTTGGCACGGTCGTTCTCAGCTTCATTGAGGGCGTGTTCTTTGGCCCGATATTCCTTGGCGAGGAAGGCCGCGCGATTCAGGCTGAAGCGGCTGAGCGCCTGGCCCAGGGTGAGCTTGATGTCTTCATGCAGGCCCAGGAGCGGATTTCGCAGATCATGCTGCCGCTCTCCATCATTACAGTGGTTGTGAACAATGCCATCGTCGGTTTCATCGTCGGTTCGTTGGCGACTGAACCGCGCACGAACAAGCATGGCCCGGTGCCCGGTGCTGAGTTCGACGAATTCAACTGAGTTTATTTTTATCGTTTATTGATAAATTTAGAATTGGGCGTATAAACGTTTTTCGATAAGAACGTGGAAAGCCCTGCCGGATGTCAGACACAAGCACCGTACTCGACCGTAAACGCCCGTGGCTGACGGATGAACGCGAACTGCCAGGCCATATGAACTGGCTGCAGACGCTGTTCAATCCAACGGGCTCGTCCCCGCGGCTTCATTTTACCCGCGCCTGGACGTTGCTGTTCATGCTGCAACTGCTGATTGTCGTCATGCCGTGGTTCATGGCGCTGATCCTCAACACGGCTGGCGGTGACGGCAATGCAGTTGGCACGTTCGGTGTTTATGCGACCCCAGTGGTGTTCATCATCACGACGCTCATGTCGTATGTCATTCACTCTCGTCGGCTGAACGATGCGGGCAAGACGCCGCTCCTGGCCATCATTCCGCTCATTCCGCTCGTCATCGCCCTGTTTGCGTTCATGGGGGGCGCGCAGCAGCAAGCCGCTCAGTACGACAAGCGATTTGAAGCCCGACAGGAATTCCTCGCCGATCCGGACGCTTTCCGCGCAAAGCAACGCGCCGAGCAACAGCAGGCGAAAGAGGAAGCCGAGAAGCGTGCCGCCGAAGCAGAAGCCAGTGGCGAGGCTCAGCCGCAGGAACAGCAGGGTCAGCGCAGGCGAGGTCGCGGTGGACCGGGCGGTCCGGGCATGAATCTCGACCAGCCCATGCCACCAAAGGCTGAAACCGTGCTGAAAAACTCGCTCCCAACGATTCAGATGATCATCATCTTGCTGAGCGCTCCAATCGCGATCTGGAGCCTGCTCTGGGTGGCGCGTGTTCCATTCTTCGGCCGTTATCCGGGGTCTGAGGAGGTCGGGCTCGTGACGGATGAGCGCCGCTCCTAAGAAATCTGAAGCTCCGACAGCGGCGCATCGACATCGACAAGGTCTGACAGGAAGACCTTCCGGAACGCCTGTTTGAGCGCGTCGTCCGCGTCCTCCATCGTGACCGGCAGGCCAAGATCGAGCAGGCTGGTGACACCCAGGCCGTCTTCAGCGATGCCGCAGGGTGTAATACCGGTGAAGTGCGAAAGATCCGGTTCCACATTCAGACTTATGCCGTGGAAGCTGACCCAGCGTTTCAGGCGAAGGCCGATCGCTGCAATCTTGTCTTCCCGTCTAGGTGCGCCGGGCTGGCTGCGATCTACCCATACGCCGACACGCCCATCCCTGATCTCACCCTTGATGTTGAAGCGGTCGAGGGCCTCGATGATCCAGTCTTCGAGTTTTGCGACGAAGGCCCGCACATCGCGGCCACGCTCGGCGACATCGAGCATGACGTAGGCGACACGCTGGCCGGGGCCGTGATATGTGTATTCGCCGCCGCGCCCGGCATCATAGACCGGGAACCGATTCGCATCTTTCAGGTCTTCCAGCTTCGCGCTCGTGCCGGCTGTGTAGAGTGGCGGATGCTCCAGAAGCCAGACCAGCTCCGGCGCACCGGTCTCTCGAATCGCACGAACACGCTGGTGCATGAAGGCGAGTGCGGCCTCGTAATCAACGGGCGAAGGGCTGACGGCCCACTCAACTGGAGAAAAATCTGTCATTCAGCGCATATAGAGGTGCAAGGAGGGCTTCACAAAGCCTTCGCACGCACTTATACCGCGCGTTCTTCCCAACCGGGACCTTGCGGTCGTGGCGGAACTGGTAGACGCGCAGCGTTGAGGTCGCTGTGGAGCAATCCGTGGAGGTTCGAGTCCTCTCGACCGCACCATCCCGGGGGAAGATGTGTAGGCAGTAGGGCAGGGTATCTGTC
Organism: Pseudomonadota bacterium; assembly: GCA_036338795.1. Taxonomy (GTDB): domain Bacteria; phylum Pseudomonadota; class Alphaproteobacteria; order Caulobacterales; family Hyphomonadaceae; genus Henriciella. Next base: position 2,203 of record JAYZBJ010000104.1, read on the forward strand.
CACCAGGATCGGAGGTTCACCCCATGTCCGAGCTGCCTGAGACCAAGCCAGACGAACATTCCGAAGACGCCGTACAGGCAAAGCATCTCGCGCTTGAGCAGGATGTGCGCGAGGCCGTCTGGGAAGATGATGCCCGCTGGCTGTCACGAACGCTGAACCGGCTTCACCCGGCGGACGCAGCAGACCTTCTCGAGCAGCTCTCCACCGATGACTTTGCAGACGCGGTAACGCTGCTTGGCGGCGCGCTGCCGACAGACATCATCATCGAGCTGCGCGACGAATATCGCGTGGAGGCCGTCGATGTCCTGCCGGATGATGCGGTTGCCGTCGTGCTCGGCGAACTGGATTCAGACGACGTCACCACGATCCTCGAGGATCTTGAGGATGATCGCCGTGAGCGCATCCTTGAAGAACTGACCCCGGCGGACCGCGCCTCATTCGAGCAAGGTCTGGCCTTCGATGAGGATACGGTCGGCCGCCTCATGCAGCGGGAATATTATGCTGCGCCGGAATTCTGGACCGTCGGCCACGCAATTGACCATGCGCGCGACAATGCCGAGGCGCTGCCGGCGGAATTCTACGAAGTGTACGTGATCGACCCCACGCACCGCCTGAAAGGGCAGGTGCCGCTCGCAACGCTGCTGCGCACGCCCAGGGACGTGAAGCTGTCCGACATCATGGAAGAGGTCCAGTCGGAGATCAAAGGCGACATGGACCAGGAAGATGCCGCTTACCAGTTCCAGAAATACTCCCTGGCGTCGGCGCCGGTCACTGATGATGCCGGGCGCCTGATGGGCATGCTGACGGTCGATGATGTGGTCGACGTCATCCAGGAAGAGAATACAGAAGACCTTCTCGCGCTTTCCGGCGTGCGCTCGGCAGAGGGCACCGATACCGTGCTCGATTCGGTGAAGGCGCGGGCGCCTTGGCTGGCTGTAAACCTGCTCACGGCCTTCATCGCATCCGGTATCATTTCCCTCTTCGAAGGCACGCTGGACCAGCTGGTCCAACTGGCGATCCTCATGCCCGTCGTTGCGGCGCTGGGCGGTAATGCCGGAAGCCAGGGCCTCGCCGTGGCTGTGCGTGCAATCGCCGAACGTGAGATGGATGGCGATGCAACGCGCCGCGCCATCATCCGTGAGACGCTCACGGGGATCGCTAACGGTGTGATCTTCGCGATCGGCGTGGCGGCAATTGCCGGTTTCTGGTTCCAGAGTGCGGCGCTTGCCCTTGTTATCGGGGTCGCCATGTTCGCGACATTTGTCTGGGCAGGCTTTTCCGGTGTCATCGTCCCGGTCACGCTCAGGCGTATGGGGGCAGACCCTGCTGTGGCGTCTTCAGTGTTCGTCTTGACGCTGACCGATGTGATGGCGTTCTTCAGCTTCCTTGGTCTCGCCACCCTTATTCTGCTGTAATTGCGCTGGTTTCCCCTAACAGGCGTATGACTTGCACAGACGTGTAATCGAGTAATGCCGATTGTATCGGTTTGGAGCAAAGCATGTCGTCGGCTCTTCGCACGTCCGAAAACGGACTGAAGCTGATAATGGCCTATGAGGGGTTCAGATCCCACTCAACCCGGCTGCCTGATGGGCGCTGGGTTATCGGCTATGGGCACATGCGGGCTGCACGTGCGGGGCTGAAAGTCAGCCAGCCGGAAGCAGCCGCGATCCTCCGCGAGTTTGATCTGCCACCAATCGAGGAAGCGATCCACGAACTGGTTCTGGTGTCGCTGAACCGGCACGAGTTTGATGCACTTGTCTCATTTGTGTTCAATATTGGCATTGAGCAGTTCGAGGCATCCGATGTCCTGGCGTTGCTGAACTCCGGTGACCGTATGGCGGCCGCTCACGCGCTGGAGCGCTGGTGCAATGCCAGGGTCGGACCGCGCAACATGACCGTAGACCCGCTCGTCCGCCGTCGCGCAGATGAAAAGGCGCTGTTCCTGAAGACAATCGGCACCGTGCCGCTCGCTGCATCCAGCCGCTTCCGGCCCTCTGTCGACACCCAGCCCGCACCGGCGCCAGCCAGACTGACGAATTTCGACGTGAACCCGGCGAGCGCTGACGAAGAGCATTCGACGCGCACGGAAACGGCGACTGAAACCGCAGCCAGAAACGTCAAGGAACGCCTGACCCGCATTCTCGGCGAATATGAGGCCGGTACGACCCAGCCGACCGAAGAGCCCGGGGAAGACACGTCCGCATCGGACGCAGAGCAGGAAGCCAGCGTTGAAGAAATTCGTGCTGCGATCTCGGCACTCGTCGCCGAGGATGACGCTGACCCTGATGATACCGAAGCCGAAGAAACGGCTGTGGCCAGTGACCTCGACCCGGACGCTTTCGACATAGAAAGCGGACAGCTTGATCTCGTTGACCCGCTGGAGCCGGTTCGCCGGGGGCGCATCTATATTGACGATGTCGAACAGATCGACATTCCGCCCGCCGACCCGGACCTTCAGCGAGACTATGATGCGGGCAATGCTGCCGAAATGGCCGTCTTTGCTCTGATCGCGCTGCTGGGCGCGCTGGTGTTCCTTCTGGGCGGCGCGTTTGGCCTTGGATGGTTCGGCACCGCCATGCACTGGAAAGGCAATGCCTTTGGCTATCTGCCGCCATTCCTGATGCTGATGGGCGCGCTCGTGTTCGTGGTGATGATCTACTACTGGGCCAGGGCGGTCATGAAACGGCGCTAATCGGCGCGGTGACGCATTGGCTTTTGGGGCAGGGCCAGCTAAATACGCCCCATGATTGCGAACACATATCCCACCCTGAACTTCGACCTTGGTGAAACCGCCGACATGATCCGCGCAACCGTGCAAGGATTTGCCGCGGACCATATCGCGCCGATTGCGGCTGAAATTGACAAGACGGACGTATTCCCGCGTCACCTGCTGCCGAAGATGGGCGAGCTTGGCCTGCTTGGCATCACGGTGGAAGAAGAATGGGGCGGAACCGGCCTCGGCTATCTTGAACACGTCGTTGCGATGGAAGAAATTTCCCGCGCATCCGCATCGGTCGGGCTGTCCTACGGCGCACACTCGAACCTTTGCGTGAACCAGCTTCGCCGCTGGGGCAATGACGACCAGAAGAAACGCTATCTGGAAAAGCTGATTACCGGCGAACATCTCGGCGGCCTTGCAATGTCGGAAAGCGGTGCAGGCTCAGACGTCGTTTCGATGAAGCTTCGGGCCGAAAAGAAGGGCGACCGGTATGTCCTCAATGGCAACAAGATGTGGATCACCAATTCGCCTGATGCCGATACGCTGATCGTCTACGCCAAGACCGAGCCAGAGAAGAAGTCCCGCGGTATTACCGCCTTCATCATCGAGCGCGGCATGAAAGGCTTCTCGGTTGCGCAGAAGCTGGACAAGCTCGGCATGCGCGGCTCGGAAACCGGCGAACTCGTGTTCGAAGATTGCGAAGTGCCGGAAGAAAACATCATGGGCCCGCTGAATGGCGGTGTCGAAGTCCTGATGAGCGGTCTGGACTATGAGCGTGCTGTGCTGTCGGCAGGCCCGACAGGCATCATGCAGGCCTGTATGGATGTCGTATTGCCGTACATTCATGACCGTAAGCAGTTTGGCCAGTCCATCGGTGAATTCCAGCTTGTACAAGGCAAGCTGGCCGACATGTACGTGCAGATGAACGCCGCCAAGGCCTATGTCTACACGGTCGCCAAGGCGTGTGACCGGGGCGAGACGGCTCGTAAGGATGCAGCCGGCGCGATCCTCTACGCCGCCGAGACGGCAACCAAGCTGGCGCTGGACGCAATCCAGCTGCTGGGCGGTAACGGCTATATCAATGAGTACGCCACCGGCCGTTTGCTGCGTGACGCGAAACTCTATGAGATCGGGGCAGGCACATCAGAGATCCGCCGCTGGCTCATCGGCCGCGAGCTGTTCGGCGAGACGAACTAACCTGCCACGCGCTTCAGCTCAGCCTCACCTGTGAGGCTGAGTGTTTGCCCGATCGCCGTAATGAGCGTCCGCTCGTCGATGGGTTTCGAGACATAACCGTCAAATCCCATTCCGAGGAATTTCTCGCGGTCGCCCTGCATCGAGTCGGCCGTGAGAGCGATCACTGGAACGAAGCGATTGTGGCTAGCCGACATTCGTAGCTGCTTCAGTGCCTCGATCCCGTCGAGACCTGGCATGTGAATGTCCATCAGAACGATGTCGAACTCGTCTTCGTTCAGTCGGTCCAGAGCGTCTTTCCCGTCATTCGCTTCGATGATTTCGAGGCCGTAGCCATCCAGGAAAGTGCGCGCTACCCGGCGATTGATAGCATTGTCATCGACGACGAGCGCCCGGCTGCCGCTGAGGCCTTCGCGGCTACGGCGGTTCGGGAGCTTCACCGTGTTGTCAGCGGGGCTTAGCTGAATTTCGTCCGCAGCAGCGGCGCTGAAGGTGAGCGTGAAAACTGAGCCCTTGCCGGGCTGGCTGACCGCTGTCACATCACCGCCCATCATGCGCGCGAGCTGCCGTGTGATGGCCAGGCCGAGGCCTGTGCCGCCAAAGCGCCGAGTGGTTGAGCCATCTTCCTGCGCGAAGGACTCGAAGATGTGGTCGAGCCTGTCTTGCGCGATGCCGCATCCGGTATCGGTCACATGGACGGTCACCATGCTCTCGCCCTCGTCAGCCGGCGAAGCTGTCACGACGATCATCACCTCACCCTCTTCGGTGAACTTGATCGAGTTCGAAACGAGGTTGCCGATGCATTGGCGTACGCGCACAGGATCGAAAACCAGCCGCGACGGGATCGACGGGTCGATGTGCAGTTTCAGGCCGATGCCTTTCTCTTCGGCGATCGCCTGGTGAAGCTTGAACAGGCTTGAGAGCTTGTGGCGCAGGTCACTCTCGACAGGCGCCATTTCAAGTTTGCCTGCCTCGATCTT
>JAYZBJ010000105.1:0-10791 GCA_036338795.1 Pseudomonadota bacterium
ACACAGGCAGTCAACGCCAAAGAAGCCACCCCAAGTAAAAGTGATTTCGGATGCATATAATCCCCCGATGGAAAAATAATTCCACAAGGTAGAAAAGATTCTATTTAAGATTCCATAAATCGCAACGCAGATCGTTCTTCAGCTGATCGGCTGATGATACCTTCAGTCAATGGCAAAAGGACTGCAGAGGGCATTGGGCAATAGTTGCCCACAGGTGTCGCGACCTAACGGCGTCTGTCCACAAACAGATTTTCGATCTCGACGGCCGTCCAATCGTGCACAGCGCAATCGCCGAGAAGCACGTTTTCAATTGGCGCCAGGCTTTTCAAGGCGTCAATCATGAACTGGGAGGGAAGAAAGCAATGGCACACCCGAGAGGATTCGAACCTCTGACCCCCAGATTCGTAGTCTGGTGCTCTATCCAGCTGAGCTACGGGTGCTCCGTTGCGAGGGCGGACACATAGCTGTGTGCCGCGCAGGATGCAAGCGCTTAAGCTGCACCTTTCTGATCTGCTTCATATACCCCGCGTGCAATGGCCCGGGCAAGGGTCGAGGCGGCAAGTTCTCCGATGCGGGTCAGCTGTATCGGCGTGGGGGCCTCCAGCGGCTGGCGGCCGGTCGACAGGACGAATAGGGCATCGCCGTCAAACGGCGCGAAGACGGGGCGGATCGCTCTGGCAAATCCGGCAAGTGCAATCTGTGCAACACGTTGGGCCTGAGCCGGCGTCAGCGTCACATCGGTGGCGATACAGGCGATTGTCGTGTTCTGGCCGGGCTGCGGATTCATCTTCGCATCGCCCCATTCCTCGGGATTATTGTCATACTCATCGCCGGGCCGGTGACCGCCAAATTCGTTGTCGAGCTCATGCGGCCAGGCCCAGAAGGCGGTTGTCCCCGGCATGAACACAGATCCAAAGCAGTTCACGCCAGCAATCGCGCCGACCGTGAAGCCGTCGCTCGTGCGCAGTGAAGCAGAGCCGAGGCCGCCAGCATGCGCCCCGGCATTCGCGCCGAGCCCGCACCCGACATTGCCGAGCGGGAAGCTCTGTGCCCGGTTCTCGAAGGCTTCTTCGCCAAGGGCGCGGTAGGGAGGCGACTCGCCCCATTCCTTGTTGCCGCCATTGGCGAGGTCATAAAGGATCGCGGACGGAACGATGGGCGTCTTCGGCACGCCCGGCAGGTCCTTCAGGCCGTAACCACGTCCCATCGCGCCGAGCCGGGCCGTCACGCCGTCAGCCGCCGCGAGCCCGTAGGCGCTGCCGCCCGACAGGACGATGGCGTCGACCTGTTCGACCATGGTGTCGGCGCGCAACAGGTCGGTCTCGCGCGTGCCGGGGCCGCCGCCGGCGACCGCACAGGCGGCCGTTGCAGGTTCGTCTGCCACGATGACCGTTGTTCCTGTCAGCACATTGCGGTCTTCCGCATTGCCGACAGAAAGGCCGGGGACATCGGTAATCAGGTTGCGCGGTCCGGGTCGTGACATGGGTTGAAAACCACCTTTAATCTGGTCGCTGGAATACAGTCAGGTAGCGTTCAACCACAGAACGGGATATGCGCCCAAGCATGAAACAGCGTTTTTTCCTTCCTTCACTTCTCGGCATGCTGGCGGCAGCGGCGTGCCAGCCCTCCCAGAACGGCGCAGAGCCGGTAGCCCCGACGCCTGAAAATACGCCCGAACAGGCCGCTGAGGAGCGCGCCTGGACGAAGGGCGCAATGATTTCAGCGGCTGATCCGCGGGCCGTCGAGGCCGGACTGCAAGTCCTGCAGAATGGCGGCAACGCCATTGATGCGGCCATCGCGGTCCACTCCGTCCTTGGCCTGGTCGAGCCGCAAAGCTCCGGCATCGGTGGCGGCGGCTTCATGCTGTACTACGATTTTGCCGCCGACGAGCTGACCGTATTTGACGGTCGCGAAACGGCGCCAGCTGCGGCGGACGAGAACCTGTTCATCGAGAATGGGAACGTGCTGGACTATGTTCCGGCCTGGCAGTCAGGCCGTGCGGTCGGCGTTCCGGGCGCGATCGCGCTTTACAGCGCAGCGCACGAAGCCAAGGGGCAGGGCGAATGGGCGAGCCTGTTCCAGCCAGCGATCGAGCTGGCGAGTGAGGGCTTTGAAGTGTCTCCGCGTCTCGCCGGTTTCCTCGATAATCCACGCCTGCGCGCCGCTACCCGGCTTGACGATCATGAGATCAGCGCGGCCTATTTCTACCCTGAAGGCGAACCGTTGAAGGCTGGTGATGTGCGCACCAACCAGCCCTATGCGGACCTGTTGACCGCCGTCGCGAACGAGGGCGCGGAGGCGTTCTACAAAGGCGCGAATGCCGAGGCAATCGTGGCGACCGTCGGTGAGGCGCCGCTGGCCGGCGCGATGACCGTTGAGGATGTCGAGGGTTATGAGGTGGTCACACGCCGCGCCCTCTGCGGAGACCATGAAGAAGTGCGTATCTGCTCGGCGCCGCCGCCATCTTCGGGCGGGGTGACGCAAAACATGATTTACGGCCTCTATAACCGCATGATCCCGCAAGACGGTGACCTTGGCGAAGAGGACGTACTTCTTGCCTGGGTCGAGGCGCAGCGCCTCGCCTATGCCGACCGGGATCACTATGTCGGCGATGCAGATTTCGTGAAGGTGCCCTCCGAAGACCTGATTGACCCGGCCTATCTGGATGTTCGCGCAACGCAGGCTGGCCCGATGGACGCAGAGCCGAAGCCGGGCGATCCGGGCGAAGTGCTCGGACGTGGACCGATGATCGACATGTGGGGCCGTGACCTCACTCAAGAGACACCGGGCACAACGCATATTTCCATTATCGACCAGTACGGCAACGCGGTCTCGATGACCGCAACGGTCGAGTCCGCTTTCGGCAACAGCCGTATGGTGAATGGCTACCTGCTGAATAACCAGCTGACGGATTTCTCCCGGCAGCCGCGCATCAATGGCAAACTCGTCGCCAATGCGCCGGACAGCGGGAAACGTCCGCGCTCATCCATGTCGCCGACCATCGTGTTCGATGATGCCGGAGGCCTCCTGATGGTGACCGGCTCGCCGGGTGGCAATTCAATCGTCGCCTATGTCTCCAAGACGTTGCTCGGCGTTCTTGAGTGGCAGATGAGCGCGCAGGAAGCTGTCGACCTGCCAAACGTCATCGCGCGCGGCACCACGGTTGGCGTCGAAACCAGCGTGCCGAAAGGCCAGCAATGGGCGGACACGATCACGGCCATGGGCTTCAAGGTCGAGGAACGCTCGGGCGAGAATTCCGGCCTGAACATCATTGTCGTGCGCGAGCAGGGCCTTGAAGGTGGTGCAGACCGTCGCCGCGAAGGCGAAGCGCGCGGCTTCAGGCCCTAGGCAGGAGCGTCAGCCGGAAGCAGGTGCCATCCGGCCCTGTCGAGGCAAGCTCAAGCTCACAGCCCATGGATCGGGCAAGGTCTCTCGACAGGGAGAGGCCGAGGCCTGATCCGTCGCGGCGCGTCGAGGCAGTGAACGGCTTGAACAGGTTCTCGCGGGACTTCTTTGGAAGGCAGGGACCTGCGTCGCGAACCTCAATGCCGGTCTCCGTCAGTGAGACGTGCACGGTGCCCGATCCTTCCTGCGCCTCAGCCGCGTTGCGGATGAGGTTGGCGAAGATGCGGTGCAGATGGTCCGGATCGGCCTCTGCTGTTGCATCGCCGGGCACATCATTGGTGAATTCGATGCCCTGGTGCTGGCTCAGGGCTTCCATTGCCGCTTCGTCCGCCACCTGCTTGAGATGAACAGTCTGGAGGCGCGCCTCAGGCGTGTTTGACCGGCCATATTTCAAGGTTTCGCTGGCCAGCTTGATAGCGCGCTCCATCGCCCGCTCCAGCCTTGGAACGGCTCGCTGCACGCGGGGGTCATCCGAGGTCGACAGGGCGTCCGATGCGAGTTGGGCGGTAGCGAGCGTGTTGCGCAAATCGTGATTGATCTTGGCCACCGCTTCACCAAGCTGGGCGAGGCGCTCACGCTGGCGCAGCGTATCGGAGACTGCGCCTTCCATGTCGGCAAGCGCGTTCTGGGCGCGGCCGATCTCGTCGCGTCTCGGCGTCGGTGAGAGGCGGCGGGTCCACGAGGCCGGATCTTTCTGGAACTGGATCACCGAAGCGGTCACGCGCTGCATTGGCCGAACCACCAGGAAAAAGAGCAGGGCGAAGATCAGGGCACCGGCTGTGATCGAGATCAGCAGCGAAAGTCCGAATATGCGCCAGCCGAAAGCCATCAGGTCTTCCTTCAATGGCGCTTCAGGCACAATGATTTCAAGGACGCGTCCGGGGGCCGAACCCTCAGCGCGGATCATCAGCATCCGGCCTTCAGGCGCGGTCCAGGTCGACAGCGTCTGGCTGATCGAGCCGAGCGTGCCTTCGCTCATCAGATTGACCTGCTTCATCTGCCCGTCGAGCGGCATGGCAGGCGGCAGGATCTGCTCGCGCATGTCAGCGCTCAACTCGGCCACCGCCAGAACTTCCGCGCGTTCGAGCAGGTCATTCGACAGTTCTTCGGAGACCATCCGGCTCGGCGCCGCTTCGAGCGACAGCGCCGCGATGCGGGCCGCTTGTACGCGTTGGTCAAGCCAGGCCTGCCGCCGTCCGGCTGCGCTCGGCACGAACAGCACAAACTCGACAATCAGGATGGCCGCAATCGTGACGAGGAACAGCCTGACGGACAGGCTGTCGAGCCAGCCCGCACGGGCTTTCGAACCATAAGATGACGCAGCGTCAGACACGCCTGCGCTGATAGGTCAGAGAATCCGCTGAAGCAAGCTTACGAGTATCTTTGCCGGCTTGCCGAACACAGCATCCGAAAAATGCGCACTGGCTGCCCGCTTCACCACTTCCGCCCGTGTCGGGTAGGGTGAGATGAAATTGGTCAGCGAGGTGAGCTTCATCTTGTTGGACATGGCGTAGCCGACGATCTGTATGATGTCGCCCGCGCCTTCGCCTACAATAGACGCGCCGACCAGCTTGCCCTTGCGCAGGACGAGCTTGCACTCGCCTTCGGTCTTGCCCTCGGCAATGGCGCGGTCGTTTTCCTCGAAAGCAAAACGTGTCGTCTCGACATTCTCGCCATAGGCATCGCGGGCTTCCTGCTCGGTCATACCGACCTGTGCGACCTCTGGCGATGTATAGGTCACTGCTGGCAGCGGCAGGGATGAGGATGTCGATCCCTGTTTGAAGAAGGCCCTGCGCACCAGCACGGAAGCGTGCCAGCCTGCCAGGTGTGTGAACTGGCCTTTGCCCGCTACGTCGCCAAGGGCCCAGACATGCTTGTTGGAAATGGAGCGCAACTTGTCCGACACCTTGATGCCATGCTTGTCATAGTCGACGCCGCCCGCTTCGAGGGCGAGCCCGTCTGTCACCGGCGTACGGCCGGCGGCGACCAGGAGGTGCGTACCGCGAACGGTTTCCTTGCCGCTTTCGCCTTCAGCTTCGACGATGATTTCGCCGCCTGACTGGGAAACGCTGGCAGCCTTGTGCTGCTCAAGCAGTCGCACGCCTTCCTCCCGCAGTGCGCGGGCAGCCACAGCCGCATGTTCCTGATCCGAGCGGGCAAGAACCTTGCTCATCTCGATCACTGTCACATCCGAACCGAGGCGGCGGAAGGCCTGGGCCATTTCCATGCCGATTGGGCCGCCACCGAGAATGATCAGATGATCCGGGAGCGCCGGCATGTCGAAAATGGTTTCATTGGTGAGATAGTCGACTTCGCTGAGGCCAGGAATTGGCGGAGCAGCGGGGCGAGAACCGGTCGCGATGACAATGCGCTTGCCGGTCACGGTCACGCTCTCGGAAACAACCGTATTTCGATTGGTGAAGTGCGCATGCTCGCGGATGACCGTCACGCCGAGGCCTTCGAAACGCTCTTGGCTGTCGACGGGGGCGATTGTGTCGATGGCGTTGCGGATGTGCGCTTTCACTTTGGACCAGTCGGTCTTCGGTGGGCCTGACGTGATGCCATAGGCTTCGCTCTCACGCGCGGCTGCGGCGTATTTCGCGGCGGTAATCAGCGCCTTGGACGGGACACAGCCGGAATTCAGGCAGTCGCCGCCCATCTCGCCCTTTTCGAACAGGACGACATCCAGGCCCAGCATGGCGGCGCCCGCCGCAGCGGATAGCCCGCCGGAACCAGCGCCGATGACGACGAGGTCTGCCTTCAGCTGTCGCCGGGAAGTGCCGCTGGTCACGGCAGGTGGTGTTTCACCGGTTTCGGCGTTGCGGGTCGGGGCGTCGGTCATGGTCTCAGTCATTGCGCAGCTTCCTCGAGCTGGGCGGCTTTGCGTCCAGCAATCTTCTTGTAGATGACCGGCAGCAGCGCCACGACGGCGAGGGCAACGAAAGCCGGAATGAAATTCTTCACGACGTCGAAGAGGTTTTCCGTTTCGCCCGCGTCGAAGGTCGCGCCAAGGCTTGCACCGATCCAGGTATAGGCGACAACGCCCGGAATGATGCCAAGTGCCGTGGTCATCGCATAATCCCTGTATTTCGCGCCCAGCAGGGCCGGGGCGATGTTGGCGACAGGGAAGGGCACGATGGGCAGGAGCCGCAGCGCAAACATGTAGGAGATGGCGTTCTCACGAAAGCCGGACTCCATGCGCTTGACGAACTTGCCTGCCCGTTCCCGGACGGCCGAAGCAATCGAGGTTTTCGCCGCGAAGAAGAGGAGGCTCGCGCCAAGGGTAGCGCCGGCAATCGTCGCGAGCGACCCGCCGACAAGGCCGAAGAGAAGCCCGCCACTAATCGTGATCCAGAGCGCGCCCGGCAGCATGAAGACGGTCGCGGCGGCATAGGCGGCGATGTAGGCCACCACTGCGAGGACGAGGTTTTCAGCGACAAATGCCTGCAGCGTCTGGTTCTGCTCCTGTAGCGTTTCCAGAGAGAGGTATTTGAACAGGCCGAACTGCCATGCGGCGATGAGGCCCGCGGCGATTAGGTATACCGGCCAGAGACGTAGCCAGATTGATGTTGGTTTATCCTGCGTGGGTGTCGATTCGGTCATTGGACCGGTCCTTCCTGCCTGCGGCTTGTTTTCGCCGCCTTGTTAATCGTCGAGTTCGTTGAGCGACCAGTCGTAATCATAGTCGCGAATATCGGGATTGGCGCGAATCTGCTCGGCTAGTGCCGGGTCTGCATATTCGAGCAGATGCTGGACAACGCCATCCTCGCTGCCGCCGAAATCGTCCTCGAACCAGTTGTAGATGGACGACAGGTTGAGCCCGCGGGAGAGCACTGTGACGCCGCGTGGATGGTTCACATAATCACGTGCAGCGGCATCCAGTGCCGCGTCGAGCCCGTCGGCGCTCCACGGTTCTGCCCGAAGGTTGGGGCAGCCATAGGAGGCGCAGTTGATCGCATAGTGAAGGCGTGGATCATCCGCCCATTGCTTGCGGAGCACTTCATGTTCGATGTCGTGCAGTGAAATCTGCCGGCCATCGGCCTCGACCTTGATCTTTTTCCACGGTCCGGAGGAGTACCACGGCTTGATGGTCGAGATCGGGTATTCCTGCACGATGTAGCGAACCGTCACCGCATTATAGAGATTTGCCCAGGCGGCGAATTGCTCATCACGGCTCAGCTTCGAGAATTCGAGGCTCGCAAACTGCCCGATATAGGCGTCGAGCTTCTGGCGGTCCGTCTCATTGCTGCTCAGCCGGTCGTAATCGACGAGGTTCACACCATCCGGGCCCGGCGTGACATAGGCGCCGAGGATGTCGGCCCAGCCATCATCTGTCAGCTGGCCGGTGTTGGCGATAGCCGCCGGTGCACCAATGCTGACGGCGATGGCTGACAAGGCGCCGCGAACCCGGCGTGCTGCATTCGAACGTGTAAAAGTCATGGGGGGCATATAGACTACGATCCCATCACGGACACATCACGAGGTGGAGGAAGGCCATCACAGTCATGTGAGGCTGTTTATGCTGGCATCTCGGCCTTGACCCGGTCCGTCTCTGCCTGTATCAGCCGCGGTTTCCGAATTCGGTCAATCACAAGATCAAGGCGCAAGCCCATGAAACGTACATTTCAGCCCAGCCGCCTGAAGCGCGCACGCCGCCACGGTTTCCGCTCCCGCATGGCCACCAAGAACGGCCGCAAGGTGCTCGCCCGCCGCCGCGCCAAGGGCCGCAAGAAGCTCTCTGCCTAAGCGCGTACCAAACGCGTCTGATGGGGTCGCCCCCATGGCAAGGAACGACGAGATAATGACTGAGGTCGTGCGGCTAACCGTGCGGCCTCAGTTTCTTTTTGTGCGCGGCGGATTGTCCGAACGGCGCAAGAGCCTTGTCGTGCAGGCCCGGATGAGACGGGATGATGCCCCGCAGGCCGGTGCCGGATTTACCGCCACAAAGAAGACTGGAAACGCCGTTTTCCGCAACAGGGCCCGGCGTCGGCTGAAGGCTGCCGCGCACGAACTCCTGCCCCGTCTGGGCGTGCCCGGCGCCGATTATGTCTTCATCGCGCGGCTTGATACCGCTGGCATTGGCTGGCAGCGCTTGCTTGACGATATGGAAAGCGCGCTGATAAGCCTCGCCGCAGCCTTGAAACAGGGGTCGGGCACGGCCTGACCCCATTTTAGTATGTAAACACCGCGGACACTCGACATGAACCAGGGGATGGACCCGCAGGACCAGCGCAATTTCATTATCGCAATGGTCCTGATGATCGCTTTCGTTTTCGGCTACCAGGCGTTCGTTGTGAACCCGGAGCAGGAAAAGCGCCTCGAAGCTCAGGAACAGGCGGAACAGCAACGCGCTGAAGCCGGACCGGCCGAAATCGACCAGGGACAGTCTGGTGTCACCATCGCCCCGTCCGTCGAAGAGGCCCTCGAGGCCAATCAGCGCGTGAGCTTTGACGCCGCCCGCGTCGACGGCTCCATCCGCATGACCGGCGCCATCCTCGATGACCTTCAACTGAAGGATCACTACACGACGGTTGAGCGCGTCAATGAGCTTCGCCTTCTCCGCCCGACCAATGCCGAGTTCGGTTATTATGCGGGTTGGTACTGGTTCGATGGCAATACGCCGGTCGCTGGTCCGTCCGCTCGCTGGCAGACGGGAAGCAATGCCACGCTGACCACCGGCTCCCCGCTGGTCATGACCTATGAGGCGGACGGCATCTCCATCGAGCGTACGGTCAGCGTCGATGAAGACTACATGTTTACCTTCTCCGACCGCATCACCAATACAGGCTCCGAGGCGCGCACCCTGTCGCCGCTTGGCTCGATCCGCCGGCACGGTGAGTGGAAGGGCTTCCTCGACGCGACCGATCCCGGCACGGCCTCAACGTCCGGCATGGCTCACCAGGGCCTCATCGGCGTGTTCGACAATGAGCTGACCTGGCGCAACTACAAGAACCTCGACAAGGGCAAGGGCATCAAGAAGTCCGACGATCAGGGCATCCGCCGCGCCTCGCAGGGCGGCTGGCTCGGCTTTACGGACAAATACTGGATGACGTCGCTCATCCCCGAGCAGCAATACGAATTCGCTGGCCGCTATCAGCGCCTCTCCCGCGAAGCCGGTCCTGTCCTCCAGCTGACCGCCACGGGCGCGGGCCGCGTGATCCAGCCCGGTGAGACAATCACGTCGGAGAACCGCATTTTCTCCGGTGCGAAGGAATATTCCGTTCTCAAGGGTTACGACAAGGGCGGTATCCCCCGCTTCGATGACGCGATCGATTGGGGCAACATCCTGTATTATATCACCAAGCCGCTTTTCTCGTTGCTCTACTGGCTGGAGCAGAACCTCGGCACCTTCGGTCTGGCCATCCTGGCCCTGACAGTTCTCGTGCGGCTTCCGCTCGTTCCGCTGTACAACCAGTCCTACAAGTCCATGGCGAAGATGAAGAAGCTCACTGAGCCGATGAAGGAAATCCAGGAGCGCTTCGCCGCCGATCCCCAGCGCCGCCAGCAAGAGATCATGAAGCTCTACCAGCGTGAAAAGGCGAACCCGATTGCCGGCTGTATCCCGATCCTGCTGACGATCCCTGTCTTCTTTGCGCTCTACAAGGTGCTCTACGTCACCATCGAGATGCGCCACGCGCCGTTCTGGTACATCAGTGACCTTTCGGCGCCTGATCCGACGGCAATCGGCAACCTGTTTGGCCTTCTGCCGTGGGCTGCAGCCGACGTTAAGGCGATCCCGATCGTCGGTCTCGTCATCGGCATAGGTATCCTGCCGATCCTCTACGGTGTGACAATGACGGGTATCCAGGCGCTGTCGCCACCGCCGACCGATCCGACCCAGAAGATGATCATGCGCTTCCTGCCGCTGATCTTCATGTTCGTGTTCGCCGGCTTTGCTGCGGGCCTCGTGCTCTACTGGGTCTGGTCCAACACCCTCTCGCTGATCCAGCAATACTTCATCATGCGCCGGAATGGCGTGGAGACGGAACTCGACAAGTTCGTGAAACGGCTCTTTGGCGGGAAGAAGGAAGAAGCTTGAGCGACACGCCCGAGTTCAGTGAAGAAACGCTAGAGGCCGCACGCGTTCTGTGTGCCGGCCCTTGCGACTTCGTCATGGGCGCCGCTGCGCTGAGCCAGCTGCCAGAGGCAGACCGGCCAGAGATCGCATTTGCGGGCCGGTCGAATGTCGGCAAGTCGTCGCTGATCAACGCGCTCCTCAATCGCAAGAACCTTGCTCGGGCCTCGTCAGAGCCAGGCCGCACGCGAGAGCTCAACTACTTTGACCTTGGCGAAGGCAAGCTCTGGCTGGTCGACCTGCCAGGCTTTGGTTATGCGAAAGTGTCCCGGACGCAGGCGCAGGAGTGGCAACGCCTCACACTGCGCTAC
>JAYZBJ010000106.1:0-6345 GCA_036338795.1 Pseudomonadota bacterium
TTTCAGGGTCAGTGATGCGCGTGTTCGTCATGTGCGTATGCACACCGGAAGCTCCAGGAAAGCCCGGCCCGGCGCCAGCACCGCCGCAAATGGTCTCGTAATATTGATAGGTGTCGTTGCCGCAGAGAAAATTGTTCATTGTCCCTTGAGCCGCCGCACAAGCGCCGAGCGCGCCGAAAAGGGCATTGCAGACTGCCTGGCTGACTTCAGTATTGCCCGCCACGACCGCGCTGCCCGGCGAGGGCGACAGGAAGGATCCTTCGGGTATGACGAGTTCGAGCGGGCGCATGCATCCTTCGTTCAGCGGCAGGTCATCATCGACCAGGCAGCGGAATGCGTAGAGAACGGCCGATCGGGTCACGACGGGCGGCGCATTGAAATTGCCCTCACGCTGTGGGCCGGTCCCCGTGAAATCGATCCGTGCGGAGCGTGCTCCGTGGTCAACTTTGATCGAGACACTCAAAGGAAAACCATCGTCCATCTGTAGGGTCATTTCACCGTCCGAAAGACGGTCGATCACTCTTCGAACGCTTTCTTCGGCATTATCCATGACATGTCGTGCGTAAGCAGAGACGCCCGGCCAACCGTATCGTGCGATCATCGCCTGAACATCGCGTGCGCCTGCTTCGTTCGCGGCGATCTGTGCGCGAATGTCCGAAATGTTTGCGTCTGGTGTCCGTGCCGGCCACCTGGCATTTGTAAGCAAATCCCTGAAGGCCCGCTCACGGAATGAGCCGCCACTCCGGATCAGGAAGTCGTCAATGATAACACCTTCTTCCTCCAGCGTGCGCGCATTGGGCGGCGTCGAGCCTGGTGTCAGCCCGCCAATGTCAGCATGGTGGCCGCGATTGCCGACGAAGAAACGGATCGCCTTACCGGCCTCATCAAACACCGGAGAAATCACCGTAACATCAGGTAGATGGGTGCCGCCATTAAACGGATTGTTGAGGGCGATCATGTCGCCAGGACGCAGCGTATTCCCCCGCGTTTTCAGAACGGTGCGCACGCTCTCGCCCATCGCGCCGAGGTGAACTGGCATGTGCGGAGCGTTTGCGAGCAGGTTACCGTCGGCGTCGAAGACCGCGCAGGAGAAGTCCAGCCTTTCCTTGATGTTCACGCTCGTCGCTGTCTCCTGCAGCACGGCGCCCATTCTCTCAGCGATCGCCATGAACATGTTGTTGAACAGCTCAAGCATGATTGGATCAGGTGTTCTGTGAGCGGCGATGTCTCCACGTTCGCGCCGGAGCGGTCGCGTGAGGACCAAATCGCCGCTGGCAGCGACTTGAGTTTTCCAGCCCGGGTCCAGAACAGTTGTCTGCGTTGCCTCGACAATCAGTGCAGGCCCTGCGATTTCGTCCCCGGCCAGAAGAGAGCTGCGCTCATAGACGGGCGTCGCCCGCAGAGCGCCATCAAACCAGACGTCCGCATGATCGGCTGGCTCCAGTGTTCCGGCGGCGCGGGGCTTCAGCGATGGCAGGGAAACTTCACTGCCTTCTCGGCGAACTTCGCTCGACACGCTCTGTATGGTGAGAACCCTTTCAGGCGTGATGAAGCCGAATTGGCGCTCGTGGCTCGTTTCAAACGCCTGACGCATCTCTTCGGCCGACGAAAAGGGCACATCGATCGTCGTATCGGTGCCATCGTAGCGCAGCGCGGCGGTGGGACGCCAGACGAGGTCCGGCTCGGAGCCGAACCGGTTTATCTGCGCCTCTTTTAGCGTCTCCAGTACGGCGTCCGCGGTTTCGATCCCGGCACCATCCAGTGCGGCTTCGACTGTTCCACGTCTGATGTCGATCTCGTCCGCAAGACCGATTCCGAGTGCTGATAGCACGCCCGAAAACGGGTGAATGAGGACTGTGTCTATGCCGAGTTCATCGGCAACCAGGCAGGCGTGCTGGCCGCCGGCCCCACCGAATGCCTGCAGGGCAAATCCCTCACTGTCCCGGCCTTTTTCGAGCGTCACCTTCCGTATGGCCTGGGCCATGTTCGCAACGGCAACCCGGAGGGCACCGTCAGCAATTTCCTGCGCCGTGCGCGATATTCCGCTTTCCTCGGCTATGCGCTCTGCGAGCTCTGCAAACTTCTGGCGGACGCGTTCAGCATCAAGGCGCTCGTCCTGCTCTGGGCCAAAAACCGCCGGAAAGTAGTCCGGCTGAATTCTGCCCAGCAAAACGTTGGCATCGGTAACGGCAAGCGGTCCGCCTCGTCTATAGGCGCAGGGCCCCGGGTCTGCACCAGCACTATGAGGGCCGACCTGTAGGCGCCCTTGTTCAAAACGGATAATCGAACCGCCACCAGCTGCGACGGTGTGGATATCCATCATCGGGACACGAAGCGGAGCGCCGGCGACCTCTGTCTCGGTCACCCGCTCGAACGCGCCTTCATAAACCGAGATATCGGTGGACGTGCCGCCCATGTCGAAGCCTATAACCTTGTCGTATCCGAGGCTAAGCGCACTTCGGGCGGACCCCACCACACCGCCTGCCGGGCCGGACAGAACGGCATCCTTGCCTTGAAATGCATTTGCTTTAGCCAGCCCCCCATTCGACTGCATGAACCGGATGGGCGCGGCGCCGAGGGCACGGCGAACCTGATTGACGTATTCTGCGAGAACGGGCGAAAGATAAGCGTCTGCTACGCTCGTCGACGTGCGTGCCACATAGCCGACAAGTGGATCAGCCTCATGGCTGAGTGTGATCTGGAAAAACCCAGCCTCGATTGCGAGCTGTTTCAGCCTCCGCTCGATATCCGGGTGTTTCCAGGCGTGGATGATGGCAATTGCGCAGGAGGTCATGCCCTGTGCGCGGGCATCGGCGAGTTTCTGGCGGGCCTCTGTTTCATCCAGCGGGACAAGCACTTCCCCAGACATGTCGCAGCGCGCATCGATCTCGACGACCGCTGTATAGAGTGGCTCTGGCTTCTGGATATTGAGCGCAAAGATATCCGGGCGTGATTGACGCCCGATCCGCAACAAATCACCAAATCCTTTCGTGACGAAGAGAAGCGTATTTGCCCCCTTGCGCTCAAGCAGGGCATTCGTCGCGACCGTCGTGCCGATCCTCACATCGGCGATCCGGGAAGGGTCAAATGGCATGTCGGAGGCGTGGCCCATCAGGCGCTGAATGCCTTCAAGCGCAGCATCGTCGTACCCATCAGGGTTTTCGCTCAGCAGCTTGGCGATTTCAAACTTACCATCCGGCCTGCGCGCGATGATGTCTGTGAACGTGCCGCCGCGGTCAATCCAGAACTGCCAGCCTTGTTTTGGCGGTGGGTTCATGCGCCTGCTCCGAAATAGGTCAATCCGGTTTCAGCGGCGCGCCACACCCCTCTGGCGCCGAGCGCGGCAGAGATCAGAACCACGATCACTCCTGCAAGGTTGGCGAACGCACCGTTCGCGTGGCTTCCGAGCAGGCTGCGCCGGTTCATCACATATAGAAGAAAGGCCGCGATGACGGGTAATAAGAGCCCGTTTGCTGCTTGTGCGATAATGATGAGTGACACTGCATTCACGCCTGTCAAAGCGACGGCTGCGCCAATCGCGACGATTGTGAGGGCGATCGTCCGGAATCGTTGGCGCTGCCCTTCACCATCCTTGCCAGGAAACAATTCATTCAGTGCATACGCCGTTGCCATTGGGGCTGTAACGGCAGAGGTCAGCCCTGCAGCAAACAGGCCCGTTCCGACAAGGTATTTGGCGGCGGCGCCGAACGCAGGCTCGATAGCGCGGGCCATGTCTCGCGCGCTCGATACGTTTGCGTCAGTGCCGAACAGGCTGCCGGCGGCGGTCGCCAATATCAGGACCGAGACAAGCCCGCCAATGGCGATCGAAACGACAGCCTCGCGGCGTGCTTCGATCACACCTTCATCCGTTTTTGCCCATCGCTGGCGGGACGCAGCCGCATGGAGGAAAAGGTTATACGGCACGATCGTCGTGCCGATCAGGGCGACTGTTGTCAGAAGGGCACCATCAGGGATGGACGGCACCAGGCCGGACGCCAGGCTGGAAATGTCCGGCCGCGTCAACACAGCAGCGAGTGCGAAGGCCGCAGACATCAACAAAACGAGGCCGACCAGAATCCTTTCGATCGGTTTGTACTTTCCGATTAGAAGGATCGCTGCCGCGGCTGCGGCAATGAGGATGACGAGCCATTGGCGTGCACCTTCGCCCGCGACCGCCTCCAGGCCCAGCACCCCGCCAATGATATTGCCGCTCTCATAAGCTGAATTCCCGATTGCGAGTGCAGCAAGGATCAATGCAGCCGCGATCGCGGTTCCAATTGAACCTGGAGCCGACTTTGTGAGTGCCTCTCCAAGCCCTAGGCGCGCACCCGCACCGAGACGCGCAGACATATCCTGCAGGATGATTGTCGAGATGGTTGCGAAAACCAGTGCCCAGACAAGTGCAAAGCCGAAACTCGCACCTGCCAACGTGCAGGTCGTGACCGTGCCGGGGCCGATAAAAGCGGCGGCAACAAGCGTGCCCGGACCAGCCTGAAACCGTTTGCGTCTGTTCGCCATGATCGCTGCCACCCCGCGACATACCCGTTCGGTATCCGTAGAGCCTGCAATCGGGGGATCAAGTGAAAGCCACTACCACTGTTGCAGATCTGTCTTGATGAGTAGTCTTGCGGCTATTGAAATTTCGGGCGCCTCACGAACGATTGGCGAGAGGTTGTTTCCGTATTCGTGCTGGTATTGATTACAGAGATTTCATGAAATCAGAGAATTGAAAATCAATTCGATTTCGACCAATTAGATGCCGCGTTAGCAGTCGCAGGGTTGGAGTGCCAAAATCCACCCTAAGGCCCGCTGACAGCACCATGTTTCTTTAAAATCAATCTGGAATCAGGAGGCATAGCCATGTCATTCCGTCCGCTCCACGACCGCGTTCTCGTGCGTCGCATCGAAGAGAGTGAAAAGACCGCGGGTGGCATCATCATCCCCGACACCGCCAAGGAGAAGCCGCAGGAGGGCGAAGTTATCGCCGTCGGTTCAGGCGCCCGTGGCGACGATAATGCGATCATCCCGCTTGAGGTGAAAGCCGGTGACCGTGTGCTGTTCGGCAAATGGTCCGGCACTGAAGTGAAGATAGATGGCGAGGACCTGCTCATCATGAAAGAGAGCGATATTCTCGGCATCATTGAAGGCGCAACTGCCGCAAAAAAAGCGGCTTGAGCTCAACCCTCTTGTTTCTATTGAGGAACTCCAGAAATGTCTGCAAAACAGGTTGTTTTCAGCACTGATGCCCGCGAGCGGATGCTCAAGGGCGTCGATATTCTCGCAAACGCTGTAAAGGTGACCCTCGGCCCCAAAGGCCGCAACGTCGTCATCGAGAAATCCTTCGGCGCCCCGCGCACCACGAAGGATGGCGTCACGGTCGCCAAGGAAATCGAGCTTGAGGACAAGTTCGAGAATATGGGTGCCAAGATGCTGCGCGAAGTCGCCTCCAAGGCGAACGACGTTGCCGGTGATGGCACCACGACCGCTACGGTTCTCGCCCAGGCCATCGTCCGCGAAGGCATGAAGCGCGTTGCTGCTGGCATGAACCCGATGGATCTCAAGCGCGGCATCGACAAGGCTGTTGGCGATGTCGTCGCCCAGCTGCAGCAAGATGCACGCAAGGTCTCCGCCAACTCGGAAATCGCCCAAGTCGGCACGATCTCCGCAAACGGCGACACCGAAATTGGTGACATGATCGCCCGCGCGATGGACAAGGTCGGCAATGAAGGCGTGATCACGGTCGAGGAAGCCAAATCCCTCGAAACCGAACTCGACGTCGTCGAGGGCATGCAGTTCGACCGTGGCTACCTGTCACCTTACTTCGTGACGAATGCCGACAAGATGACTGTGGATCTTGATGACCCATACATCCTGCTGCACGAGAAGAAGCTCTCCTCGCTTCAGAGCCTGCTTCCAATTCTTGAGGCTGTTGTGCAGTCTCAGCGTCCGCTGCTCATCATCGCCGAAGACGTTGATGGCGAAGCGCTCGCAACGCTGGTCGTGAACAAGCTGCGCGGCGGCCTCAAGGTTGCTGCCGTGAAGGCACCGGGCTTCGGTGACCGTCGCAAGGCCATGCTGCAGGACATTGCAGTCCTCACGGGCGGCCAGGTCATTTCCGAAGACCTCGGCATCAAGCTCGAGAACGTCTCCATCGACATGCTCGGCAGTGCAAAACGTGTCTCGATCGCCAAGGATGATACCACGATCGTCGACGGTGCCGGCTCGAAAGACGACATCGAAGCTCGCGTTGGCCAGATCAAGAAGCAGATCGAAGACACCACGTCCGACTATGATCGTGAGAAGCTTCAGGAGCGCCTTGCCAAGCTCGCTGGCGGCGTTGCCGTG
>JAYZBJ010000107.1:0-3893 GCA_036338795.1 Pseudomonadota bacterium
GTCGATCTTGGCAAGCATCTCGGAGCCAAGGTGATCGCCACCGCATCCAGCGAAGAAAAGCTGGAGCGGATACGAAATGCCTATCAGCCCGAAGTTCTGATCAATGTGAATGATGGCTTCCGTGAGAAGGTGAAAGAGGTGACGGGCGGCGGCGCTGATGTCATCTATGACCCGGTTGGCGGTGATGTGTTCGACGAAAGCGTTCGCTGTATCGGCTTTGATGGTCGCCTGCTCGTTGTCGGGTTTGCCTCAGGGCGTATCCCCCAAATCGGGGTGAATATGCCGTTGATCAAAGGCTTCTCGGTTGTTGGCGTGCGTGCCGGTGAATATGGACGCCAGTTCCCGGACAAAGGCCGCGAGAACATGGAAGCAATCTGGGATCTCGTCGCGCGCAGGGCTATGCGCCCGCAGGTACACGGCGTCTATAGCCTCGAGGATTGGCGGAAGGCGTTCGCGGAGATGGAAGAACGCCGGGTTGTCGGCAGGGTGATTATCGATCCGTCGCGGTAACGTCATGGCTGTAGATCCAGTCCTGTCGTGACTGGACGAAGCCGGGCATCAGGTGTCCAGCCAGCCACATCGGCCCGTAGGTGCTGGCGCGCATGAGCGGGTTTGAACGATGGAACGTCCGCATGTTTCCACGTGATGCAACCTGTACGCGGCTCGTTCGTGGTTTGCGCTGCGCCTCATACTGTACGAGCGCCTCCGATTTCGACCGCTGTCCATCGAGACAGGCGGCGAGCGTGTAGGCGTCCTCGATCGCCATCGCAGCGCCTTGCGCCATGAAAGGGAGCATCGGGTGGCACGCATCTCCCAACAGGGCGACGGCCCCGTCATGCCAGCGCGCGAGCGGCGCACGGTCAAACAGCGCCCACCTGTAATGATGATCGGCGTTCTGGATGATGTCAGTGATCTCCGGCGCCCATCCGGCGAAGTCTTCCAGCGCTTCTTCGCGGCTGCCTGCTTGCATCCAGCCTTCCTCGACCCAGTCAGCCCGTTCGACCACGCCGACGAGGTTGGCGAGCTTGCCGCCTCGAAGACGATAGGTGACCGCATGGCGCCCGCGGCCCGCCCAGACGCAGGCTGTGGGTGGGGGCGGCGTTGTTAGCTGGTCGATCGGCACGACCATTCGCCACGCCATATTTCCGGTGAACCTTGGCTCATCAGGTCCCAGCATCTGCTCGCGAATACGAGAACGTATGCCATCAGCGCCGATGACGAGATCAGCCGCCAGTGGTTCTCCGGATTCCAGCAGGACATGCGCCCCATCGCCCTCATGATTATATGAAATGACCTGTGTCCCCAGGCTGATTGTTGCCAGGGCCTCCTGGCGCAACGCATCTTCCAGCACGGCGAGCAGGTCCGCGCGATGAATGTGATAGTACGGCGCGCCCCACCGGCGGCGGGCTGCCGCTCCTGCCGGGATTGAAAAGACCTTCCGGCCTGATTGACTCAGCCGCAACTCGAGGGCTTCAGGCTCAAACGCGACGTCGGCGATTTGCGCTGAAAGACCCAGCGCCTGAATGACCTTCATCGCATTCGGGCTTAGCTGGAGGCCTGCACCGACTTCTTCGAGCGCAGGCGCGGCTTCAAGCACGTGCACGGCCCAGCCGCGACGGCACAGCGCGAGCGCGGTGGTCAGGCCGCCAATGCCGCCTCCGACAATCAGTGCAATGCGGTTTTCCATCATCGGGCTTTAGCAAGGCCCGTCGAGCCTGTCTCCGGGTACGCTTGATGACCGCTTGCCGCAGGCCGCGAGTTTCGCCATCCTGATAGCTGTTTGGGAGGGCAGCTTATGACTTATCTGATCGCCGGGATCGTCCTGTTTTTCGGGCCACACCTGTTCACCGCATTTCGGTCACGGGCGCCTGAAAAGGACCTGAAGCGCAAGCTTGGCTATGGACCCTATATGGGCCTCTACAGCCTCGTCACGATCGCCGGTCTGGTGTTGATCGTAATCGGCTACGGCGACATGCGACCGTCGACAGTGATCTGGACGCCGCCTGAAGGGCTCAAACACCTCAATGTGCTGCTTCAGCTCATTGCGTTCATCATCCTGTTCACGGCTTACACGCCGACGGGCTACATCCGCAAAACGCTCAAGCACCCCATGTTGGTTGGTGTGAAGATCTGGGCTTTCGGTCACCTGCTGGCCAATGGTGAACTCAATTCGATCATCCTGTTCGGCAGTTTTCTCGCCTATGCAGTTATCGATCGGATCGTCTTGAAAAAGCGCGGCGATAACGGGCCGCCAGCCGACCTGAAGCCGCAGCCGCTCGGCGATGTGATCGCAGTCATTATCGGCGTCGGGTTCTGGGCCGCCATGCTGCTCTGGCTTCATCCGGTCCTGTTCGGCATGCCGGCACTACCGCAAGGCTAGAACCGCCGGAAATACAACACGGCAAAGCTGGATGGCCTTCACGGGCGCGCTCTGCTAGGACGGCGCGAACCTGAACAGGAGAGCCGTTGCATGTCGAAGCAGACCGAGACCCGCAGGAAAACCGTTCGCGATATCGCGTCCGCGAAGGGAGGCGAGCCGCTTGTCGTTCTGACGGCGTATGACGCGCCGACCGCTGCCCTGCTCGATCCGCACTGCGATGTGCTGCTCGTCGGGGATTCGGTCGGCCAGGTCGTTCACGGCCTTGATACGCCCGTAGGTGTGACCATGGAGATGATGATCCTTCATGGTCAGGCGGTTATGCGCGGCGCAAAGCAGGCGTTCGTCGTGGTCGACATGCCATTCGGCTCCTATGAGACAAACTCCGATCAGGCCTTTCTGAATGCTGCACGGATCATGAAGGAGACGGGCTGTCAGGCGGTGAAGCTGGAAAGTGGAACTTACACCGCGCACCAGATCGCGCACCTTGTCGAACGGGGTGTTCCGGTCATGGGGCATGTCGGTTTGCGTCCGCAGGCGGTGAATGTGACCGGCGGTTTCCGAGCCCAGGGGCGCAATGATGCTGAGCGCGTGCGCGTGATGGAAGAAGCCCGGGCGGCAGAGGAAGCGGGTGCGTTCGCCATCGTGGTAGAGGGCGTGGCGGAGGATCTCGCCGAGGAGATCACGAAGACCGTTTCCTGCCCGACAATCGGCATCGGCGCCTCTGCAGCTTGCGACGGCCAGGTGCTGGTGACGCAGGACATGCTGGGTGTGTTCGACTGGACGCCAAAATTCGTACGCAAGTATCACGACTTCCGTACTGAAATTGACAAGGCGGTCGGCGCCTATGCCGCGGACGTGCGTTCGCGTCAGTTCCCGGGGAAGGCCGAAACCTACAAGCTGACGAAACAATAGGACAAACCGCTTTCGCGCGTTGCCGGGGACAAGTGCCGGGGTTAGGGTGCGCGCATGTTAAAGGCGGTCCGCAAGTGGAGTATGCCAAGTGGCTGATATCTTTGAGGAAGTCGAGGAAGGTCTTCGCCAGGACCGGGCTGCCCGTCTTTGGAAGAAGTACGGCGTTTTCGCTTATATTGCTGCAGGTTTGCTGATTGGTGGTGTGGCGCTGAACGAGTTCCTGCAGCATCGCTCCTCTGAGTCGATCGAGCAGAGCGCGCTGACCTTCGAGCAGTCTCGCGACGCGCTGGCCGAGCAGGAATTCGAATCGGCCGCTACCGGTTTTTCCGATCTCGCATCGAGCGATGCGCGCATTGCGCCGCTCGCTTCGAATTTTCTCGCTGAAGCTCGCCTTCAGGGAAATGCCGATAAGCCGGCTGCCGTCGAAGCGCTCGAAAAGGCCGCAAACAATGAGACGCCGATCGGCAAGCTTTCGCTTCTCAAGGCCGCTTACCTCAAATCCGATGAGATGACGCGGGCAGAGATGGAGACCTACCTCAATGGTCTCGCCGACGAAGATACCCAGTTCGGCGCGCTCGCGCTTGAGCTTCTCGCCTCGATG
>JAYZBJ010000108.1:0-9394 GCA_036338795.1 Pseudomonadota bacterium
GGGCCCGCCCCTTTTGCGTAGATACGCAGCATGTCCTTGTCAGCGTCGAACCGCGGAATCGTGACTGATCCTTCGCTGATTGGCCAACCGCCATATTCGCCGCTATTGAGCTGAACTGAAAAGCCGTTGCCTGTCAGCCTCGCGGAGCCGATGCCGTCCGTGACTGGCGGAAGATCGTCCATGAACTTCACACGCGCATCTTCGACGAAAAAGCGCACCTCGATATCCTCGTCACGGACATATCCGTCGAGGATGCTATCTGGTTTTAGATCAAGCGCGACGGATGCCGCCGTAGCTCTTGCGGATTCGATCCGCTCCCGGGCAAACTTGCGGGCGCTCGGGCTCAGTTTGGCAGGCCAGAAATCGAGCACTCTCGACTTGTCGAGTACCCCTTCCATTTCGGAGTTTAGCTGAATTGCAAAAGGCAGATTGCCCTCTTCAGCGTCTGCTCTGGACTGGATATCAGCATTTCCTTTGAAAGACGCTTCGCCAGCATTCAGGCTGAACGCCTCGATATTCGCCGTGTGATCGACGAAGTTCAACGCGCCCTTGAGCTCTATGTCAGTCAGGTCCCACGCAACCGGGAAGTACGGCGTCAGATCAAGAGCGACTGCGTTAGACCGTAAGGAAAACTCCGAGACCGACTCTTCAGACGTCGGCTGGGCGATTATTCCGCTCCACTGTCCAGTCAGGCGCCTCGACTTGATGTCCAGCTCCTCAATCTTCAGCGCGTCAGTCTCGGTATCGTAGACGGTTTCGAATGCGAGCGTTTCAACATCCTGTGGCCGGCCCGTGATGAGCACCTGGCCCTCACCTGCATTTGCGTTGAGCTGAACGGTCGAGAGGCCCTGCTCGGCTCGATAATGAGCCACTGCCTGAATATCCGCGGGAAAACCGCTGATTCGTTCACCGAACATTCCCAGGCGGTCGGCAAGGTCCCCGACACTCCAGTCATAGACATCAAGCTCAAGCGACAGTGACTGGTATGTTTCCGGCACCAACAGCTCCGCCCTGACATCGCCGGGCAACCCAAGTCCCGCCCCACTGCCTGACAGCGCAACCTTCAGCCCATTTTCATTGCGCTCCAGTGCGCCTGAGGCGTCGCTCATCTCGGCAAAAAGTTCGTCGTCTGCGGTGTGGAAACGCAGGTCCATGCGTTCGAAAGCAGCTGCTTCAAGCGTTCCTTCTGTACGGGTCACTTCTACGCCCGCCAGAACATCGCCAAGGACCCGATTGAAAAGCGCCAGCCAGCCATCCACTGATTGAGGCAATTCACGGGCTTCGAACTCGGGCAGCGGTTCGCCGGCAAATGTCCAGAGCGTCGGCGTGACATTCCTGACGTCGACCCAGCCGTCACGCAGTTCCGTACGAATGATCGAGGTCTCGCCAAAAAACAGGGATCCGGCATCGAGCGTGATCAGGGCCTGAGACGCTTCGGCGGCGATGTTTCCATCATCATCAGCAAGCGACAGGTTGTTCGCCGAGACGATCATCCGTCGGTCCGACGGCGACCACTGGAGCGTCAGCGTTTCAATCTCGACATCTCGTCCACTACGGGCCTCTTCGAGAGCGCGCTCGACATCGTTTTTGAAGATGTTGAGCTCGACCGGCCCCTGCGCAAGCATGAATGCGAGGATTACAATAGCAGCGACAGCAAGCAGAAGAACGCCGCCGAGTAATTCCAGGGTGATGACGGTGGCCGTCTGTCTGACCAAGACCTGTTGCCCTCTTTTGCTCTGTGTCCGTAAACGCTACGAGCGTAATGAAGCAGAAATAGGACGAGTGATCGCCATGACCGCCGCAATAAACACTGGTGACAAGTGCCCCTCCGTTACGCTCGGCGCAACAGGTGACAGCACAATCGGGATTCCCCCCTCGAACGGAAGAGGGCTGCTGTTGTTTTTCTATCCGAAGGACAATACGCCCGGCTGCACAACGGAAGCCAAAGCCTTCAGCGAGCTTCAGACAGCGTTCGCCGAAAAAGGCTATGACATTGTCGGCGTATCGCGCGACAGCATCGCCTCTCACCAGAAATTCATCGACAAGCAAGAGCTCACCATTCCGCTTGCAAGCGATGAAGACGGTACCGCCTGCGAAGCGTTCGGCGTCTGGGTCGAGAAAAAAATGTACGGCAAGACGTTCATGGGAATCGAGCGCTCAACATTCCTGATCTCCCCTGCCGGCGACATCGAGGAAGTGTGGAGAAAAGTGCGCGTAAAGGGCCATGCGGAGGCCGTGCTCGAACGCATCAGCGCATGAATTTCAGGCAATGTAGGCGGCTAGTGTTCGCTTATTAAGCGAGAATTTACCCGACTGTGTAAAAAAACAGGCGAAATGTGGGATCGTGCCCTTTCAGCCAGCGCCCGAATTGGGTTATCACTAAAACCGTGCTGGGGAGCATGTCGCAGTGCGGGCGACGCGTTGGAGTAACGAGGGTAGGCGCTATAGCATGAAGAAAAAGACGATGAAGGTTCGCGAACTTTTCAGTCGCCTGTTTCCAGAACGCCAGATCTATCACCGTAGTGGCGGAACTGTCCGTTACTTCACCATATCCCCTTCCCAGCAAGCTGTTATCGCCGCTGCAGTTGCCGCCGCTGTAGGTTGGTCGCTATTTGCGACCGCCAATCTGATATTCCTACCCAAGCATTCCGCCATGGCTGGCGGGCAATACGAAATCGACAAGTATGAGCGCTGGGTCCAGGAGCTTCGTGCTCGTGACGCCCTCTCCCGCTCTCAGCTGGTCGAGCGTACCGAAGCTTTCCAACAGGCAACAGTCGATTTCGAGCGCCGTCATCAGACGCTGGAAGTTTTGCTGACCGCGCTGAAAAATGGCGGCGAACTTGAGGCTGCTGCCCTGCGCGGCAACGATGCTCCCCTCCTCGTAAACGCATCGATCGACGAAGCAGACCGTCGTCAGTCCCGCCCCTCCGAAACTAGCGAAGAAAGCTCCAATGTTGGTCTCCGCGGCCAGATCGGCGCAATCCAGCAGGAACAACAAGCGTTCCTCGACGAAGTTGAAGAAATCGCTGTTGAGCGTGCAGAGGCCGCCCGCGGCGTGCTGCGCCTGACAGCCGTTGGCGCCAATCGAATTGAGAACAATCGCGAGATGGGCGGCCCGCTCATTGAATTTGCAAGCCTGTCTCGCGGCGATTTCGACACGCCTGAGGAAGCCGCTTTCGCTGAGCGCGTTGCTCAGGTTGCCGCCCGTATGGAAGAAGCGCGCTACTATCAGGATGTTGTCGACAATCTCCCGCTTGCCGGTCCAGTTGGCGTTTCCTGGCGGATAACGTCCAATTATGGCCTCCGCGTCGACCCGTTCAACAAGCGTCCAGGCTGGCACAATGGTGTCGACATCGGCGCCTATTGGAACGCTCCCATCACATCGACCGGTCCGGGAAAAATCAGCTTCGCTGGCACCAAATCAGGCTATGGCCGGCTCGTTGAAGTCGATCACGGTCATGGTTTCAAATCGCGCTACGCGCACTTGAAACGGATTAATGTCAAAAAAGGTGATACTGTTGCTATTGGTGATATCGTAGGCACCATGGGATCGACAGGTCGCAGCACTGGCCCACACCTTCACTACGAAGTGTGGTTCAACGGCAAACCCTACGATCCAGTAGAATTTCTGAAGGCGGGTAAACATGTTCACGAAGACGAAAGATTCTGACACGCAGGTGTCCAGCGTCCATCCAGCGCAAGACGCCGTAAGAGGCGCAGCTAACAAACCTACGGCCCGGTCTGCAGCGTCGATCATTTGCGGCGACATGGAGATCCACGGTTCGATCACCTCTGAAGGTGCGCTCCAGATTGACGGCCTCGTGGATGGCGACGTCTCCGCAGCAGACATCACCATCGGTGCTGGCGGCACGGTCATCGGCGAAGTCAAAGCCGAGGCAGTAAAAGTCAAAGGCGAGGTTCGTGGCTCAATCCGCGCACGCAAGGTTGAGCTTGAGACGGGCGCAAAGGTCCACGGTGACATCCTTCACTCTTCTCTCAGCATCCAGCCGAATGCGATGTTTGAGGGTCAGGTGAAGCATGACCAGGATCCTCTAAAAGACTCCGCGCCTAAGGCCGCGAACACAGATCGCGCACCTGCCAAGCCAGCTGAGCCTGCCGCAGCGAAGACGTCTTCGAGTGCGCCCTCCTCCTCAGGCACCTCGGGTACGACCAACTTTGCACCGGGCTCTTCCGCGCTTTCATAGTTCGGGCCTGTGCTCCAAAGACAAAAGCCGCCCCAGAGATGGAGCGGCTTTTTTTTGGTCGTCGCGCGTTGTCGCGATCAAGTTACGCCGCAGTCTCTTCGTCGCCGCCAATCACCGAGTGTGCGAGCGCTGCGCTCAGGAATGCGTCGAGATCACCATCAAGTACGCCTGATGTGTCTGACGTCTCATGATTGGTACGAAGGTCTTTCACCAACTGATAGGGTTGAAGGACGTAAGAGCGGATCTGGTGCCCCCAACCGATATCGGATTTGGAATCGTGACTATCCTGCGCGGCTTCGCGACGCTTCTGCAATTCGAGCTCATAAAGCTTTGAGCGCAGCATTTCCCAGGCTTTCGCCCGGTTCTGGTGCTGCGAACGTCCTGCTTGGCAGGCCACAACTATGCCTGTCGGTTCATGGGTCAGACGTACAGCGGAATCGGTCTTGTTGACGTGCTGCCCCCCTGCCCCGGACGAGCGATACGTATCGGTCCGCACAGCAGAAGGATCGATCTCCACTTCAATAGATTCATCAATTACTGGCGACACGCTTACAGACGCAAACGAAGTGTGACGTCGCGCTGACGAGTCATAAGGCGAGATCCGGACCAGGCGGTGAACGCCGTTTTCTGACTTCAACCAGCCGTAAGCATTATGACCGGAGATAAGAAGCGTTGCCGATTTGATGCCGGCTTCATCGCCGTCATGCGCATCGACTTCTTCGACCTTGTACCCGCTGGACTCGGCCCAGCGCACGTACATGCGGCGAAGCATTGATGCCCAGTCCTGGCTCTCCGTTCCACCCGCGCCAGCATTGATCTGGAGGTAACAGTCATTCGCGTCCGCCTCGCCCGACAGGAGCGCCTGGAGTTCGGCCTTGGCTGCTTTCTCCCGCGCGACTTTCAGCGACGAATGAACATCGGCCACCATGTCTTCGTCGCCGTCAGCCAGTTCGAACAGTTCCAGTCCGTCCTCAGCTTCCTTCTCGAGTTCCAGCACCGTCTTGATGCCGTCTTCGAGGCGTTGACGCTCTGCCATGAGCTTGCGCGCTTCTTCCGGGTCATTCCAGAAGTCCGGCCGTTCGGAAAGCGCGTTTAGTTCGTCCAGGCGTTTTTCAGCGACGTCCCAGTCAAAGACGCCTCCTCAGCAGTTCGGCAGACTGCTTGATTTCTTCGACCAGGTTCTTGATGTCCGTAGACATGTCAGCTCACTCTTGTTCTGTCGTGTTGAAGGCCTGCGATGCACAAATCTGCTGGCAGGGTCAATAAATACCGCTGAGGTTTTCGTCCGCGACATCGTCCTGTTCCTGCTCTCCAAATTCCTGAGGCTGGAAGTCCTCAATGAATGGATCGCTGACATCGTCGCGCTGGTTACCATTGCCAGAACGGCTGCCTGAGATGGAGAAGTCCAGATCATTGTCAAACACGGCACCAGGCTCCGTGCCCGGGCGGAACGCTTCAACGATCACCTCACCAGACCCAGCGGTCGGCAAACCGCCGGTCTCATGATCGACCTGAACAAGGCGCACGCCAGGTGGAATACGAAACGGCAGAGCCGGTTCATCCTTCAGGGCCTCGGTCATGAAGTCGGTGAATATAACGCCCGCGACCGATCCACCCGATTCGCCCTCACCCAGTGATTTCGGAGAGTCAAAACCCACCCAGATGCCGACGACGAGATCCGGCGAGAAGCCGTAGAAGAGCGCATCGACATAATCGTTGGTCGTGCCCGTCTTTCCGGCGAGCGGTTTGCCGATGCGGCGCGCGCGACGCGCGGTACCACGCTCGACAACGCCCTCGAGCATATGCGTCACCTGATAGGCAATAACTGGATCAACCAACTGCTTGCGATTGTCAGGCAGGATTGGCGGACCTTCGCCGTCCCATTCAAGCGCATCACAATGCTCGCAGGGCCGCGTGTCATGCTTGTAGAGCGTTTCGCCATAGCGGTCCTGAACGCGGTCAAGCAGCGTCGGGGTCACTTCCTTGCCGCCATTGACGAAAGCAGCATAGCCGCGCGCCATGCGCCAAGGCGTGGTTTCGCCCGAGCCAAGCGACATCGCCGGATATGGCGGCAGGTCATCGTAGAGGCCGAAACGCTCAGCAAATTCAGACACGGCCGGCATGCCGATATCAACGGCGACGCGGGCTGTAACCTGGTTGAACGAGCGCTCGAGCGCAGAACGCATCGTCACTTCACCATAGGAGCGGCCCTCAGAATAGTTCTGCGGCTTCCACATCTCGTTCGTGTGTTCGTCATAATAGACAAATGGCGCGTCGAGAATTCGGGTGGACGGCGTGTAGCCGTTCTCCAGCGCGGCACCATAAACAAATGGCTTGAATGACGAACCAGGCTGGCGAACAGCCTGCGTCACGCGGTTGAACGGGCTTTTGAAGAATGAATACCCGCCGACCATCGCGAGCACCCGGCCGGTGTGCGGATCAAGGGCGACGATACCACCTTCGACTTCAGGCACCTGACGCAGGATCGCATTGTCCGCGGGCACGTAAATCCAGTCATCCTCATTTGTCTGACCGTCTTCGCCCTCGCTGGCGTCCGGGTTCCTGGTCTCTGTCCGCTCGACTTCGACGAGCACGACGTCGCCGGGTTTGAGCCCGTTACCGCCCTCTTCCCGTTCCCAGCTCCTCGCCCATTCGACATCTTCCTTCGGGATGGATGTCATGCGTGCATCCTTGAGCGTCACACTTGCGCCGTCTGATCCCACGCGCGTGATCATACCCGCTTCCCACGTGCCGTAGCCTGGTGGGAGGGTAAGCTCTTTCATCTGCTCCGGCACATTTCCGTCAGCATCTATCGTGGCGAACGGACCACGATACTGGTGGCGACGGTCATAGCTTTCCAGACCCGTCTGAAGGGCTTCCTGTGCAGCCAGTTGAAGACGCGTATCGATCGTTGTGCGGATCGAAAGGCCACCGCGCTGCAGTGCTTCTTCGCCGTATTGCTCGATGAGCTGCTTGCGAAGCTCCTGAACGAAATAGGTTGCTGCCGCATATTCCGGTCCACGCAGACGCTGGGTGACTTCCAGTTCTTTCGCCTTGGCCGCATCGGCCTCTTCTCGCGTGATGTAGCCATCATCGACCATTCGATTAAGCACATAGTTGCGCCTTGCGAGGAGACGCTCCGGGCGCCGATAGGGGTTCACGGTGGAAGGTGCCTTGGCCAGCGACGCAAGGATGGCCGCTTCAGACAGGTTCAGCTCGGGAAGCGACTTGTTGAAGTAGATCAGAGCCGCCGAGCCGACGCCGTATGCTCGCACGCCGAGATAGATTTCGTTGAGATATAGCTCGAGGATCTCGTCCTTGGTGAACGCGTCCTCCATCCTGCGCGCGATAATCGCCTCCTTGATCTTCCGATCAATTGTCTGGTCACGCGTGAGCAGCATGTTTTTGGCAACCTGCTGGGTGATGGTCGAACCGCCCTGGAGGTTACCACCACCTGTGAGCTTGATCTTGGCTGAGTTTATCGCACCGCGCAGGATCCCGACATAGTCGAGTCCCTCATGTTCGAAGAACTTCTTGTCCTCTGCAGCAACAAAGGCCTGCACGACATGCTCAGGAATGGATTCGATAGGGACGAAGACGCGGTGCTCTTCCGCGAATTCCGCAATCAGGGTGCCGTCACCAGCGTGAACGCGTGACGTGATCGGCGGCTCATAGCCAGCGAGTCGTTTGTGAGATGGAAGATCGCGCGCCAGCATCATCACATAGATGGCGACGGCGATGAAGGCGATGACGCCAAGGATCACCAGGGCCAACGCAACGCGCCGCGCCAGTTTCCACGTCAGAAATCGCTTTCTGCTCGCCTGTTCTGTCATTCTTTATCCAGCCTGAGATTGAGTTGACGCTGAATGCGGTTTCGCAACACAGTCTGGCCAGACTAAGGCGTTCGCTGCGCAGCCGGAAGGCAAAAACACCTAATTGGCTGCATAGAGCACGTCACGCCTGTCGAAATAGGCGTCGATAGCCCTGCCCACCGCTTCTGCAGTCTTCTTCCGGCCGTTCGCGGAACTCAGTCGCGCTACGTCTGAGCGATTCGTCAGGAACCCGATTTCCAACAGGACGGCCGGCACATCCGGCGCGAGCAGCACAAAGAAATTGGCTCTCCGGTGGCTATTGCGGACGATCGGCCCCGCTTTCTCCAGTTCCGGAGTCAGCAATTCGGCAAAGATGGTGGAGTTTGATTTCGTCTCCCGTCGAATAAGGTCCTCGAGGATACCGGACACCTCTTGCGACGTGCCGTTTTCGATTGGCAGGTGCCAGCCATTATCCTTCGCCGTCCCGTCAATTCGTCTCTCCCCGCGCGACGAAAGCGTGTAGACTGTAGCTCCAGAAACCGTGGAATTGCCTGCCGCGTCCGCGTGCACTGAAATGAAGAGGTCTGCCCCCCAGTTGCGTGCCATCGACACCCGGTCCTCATGATCGACATAAGTGTCGTCGGTGCGGGTGAGATGAACCCGATAACGACCGGAACGCTCCAGTACCTCCTTGATCGCCTGAGACGTAAGCAGAACGATAGACTTCTCCTTGGTCCCGCTCGCTGCCAGTGCGCCCGGGTCTTTTCCGCCGTGGCCGGGGTCGATCACCACAACATACTTGTCAGGACGCATGCCGGAGAGGTCACTTGATGGCTGCTCCTTCGGTGTGAACGTCGCCAGGAATTGCTGACGGTTGGACGCATCATCGGCAGCGGCCCGGTCGAAACGAATTGGCGCGACCCGGACAAGATCGACCAGGAGGCGATGACGCGGGTCGGCGCGGGTCGGTGAGAGTTTCAGGGTCCGCGACACCATCATTGGCGTTGTCAGGTTGAACACCACTTCACCATCGCGAATTTCATATGCGTTAATAGCGCCGCCCGGGGGCGGCGTATTTGCATCGAGTGAAACGAATGAGTTGGACAGCCTTACATCTATCTGGCGACCCGACGACTCGCTCAGCAGAAACGTCTCAGCCTCTATCGGCGCGTCGGCCGCGAAGATGATCCGGGTATACTCGCTATCGCCCGTGACAACGATCTCGTTCACCTCAGCACCAAGCGCGGCGAATGCCCCGAGACATGCCGTTATCAGCACAAAAGAGTATCGAATCAGCGCGGCCACCATCTCTCCCGCGATCGTCTGAACATATAGGGCTGCTTGATGCCACAGCTAAGATTAATCCAACATTTACCG
>JAYZBJ010000109.1:0-4908 GCA_036338795.1 Pseudomonadota bacterium
ATTACTCACCCCTGGATGAACAAGGCGATAGAGACGTCCCAAAAGAAGATCGAGCAGCGGAACTTCGAGATTCGCAAGAACGTGCTCAAATACGACGACGTCATCAATGATCAGCGCAAGGCGATGTTCGAGCAGCGCCGCGAGTTCATGCTCTCGGACAATGTCACAGACATCGTTACGGACATGCGCCACGACGTCATCGACGGCTGGGTAGCACGTGCAATGCCCCCAAAAGCTTTTGCTGAGCACTGGGACGTCGAAGGCCTTACTGAAACGCTCAAAACCGAACTGGATCTTGAGCTGCCAATCGCGAAATGGGCCGCTGAAGAAGGTGTTGCCAACGACGAGATCGCAGAGCGAATTCGCGTCGCATCAGACCAGCACTTCGAACAAAAAGTCGAACAGGCCGGTGCGCAACAGATCAAACAGGTGGAAAAGCAAGTCCTTCTGCAGGTTCTCGACGGGCGCTGGCGCCAGCACCTTCAGCAAATCGATCAGCTTCGGTCGGTGATTCACCTGCGCTCATACGGGCAGCGCGATCCGCTGAATGAGTTCAAGGAAGAAGCGTTCAAGCTCTTCAATGACCTTCTCGACACGATGCGCGTGGAAGTTTCCCGTATCCTCATGAACATTCGCGTCGCGCCGCCCGCGACAGACGATCAGCGGGCGCAGCTGGCTGCCGCGCGCGAGCAGCTTCTTCGCCGCGAACAGGTGCAGGAAACCCACCTTGATCCCGACACAGGCGATAATGAAATGACGCCGGACAAAGTCGAGAAACCGGGTGAAACCAATGTCGGGCCGCCGCTGCATCAAGCAGAGGCAGACTGGTCGAACACGCCCCGGAACGCACCCTGCCCGTGCGGGTCAGGCAAGAAATACAAGCATTGCCACGGATCACTTTCGAGCGCTGCTCGGCAGGAGAACGTCTAGTCGGGCGCCTCAACCCTCGGTCGGCGTCGGGGGCATGAACTCAAGATCACTGTTTTCCGCGAGTGCGTATGCCACGTGTTCACGAAGAAGTTCTGTCACAACGGCTGCATCTCCGGTCAGCCGGTCTACGGGAATCGCGGGTCCGAAGGCCATGTCGAATTCGGCTTGCTTCTTGTTCAGCAACTCATGGAACAGTGTGATATCACGCAGTTCACCGTTGATCTGGCTTAGTTTGTAAAACAGCCAGGAGTTTGCCGCATCGATGTGCAGCGGCACTACAGGCGCCTTCTGCTTACGGGCCAGACTGACGACTGTTGGAAACCATTCCTGCTCGGTCAGCACCCCATTCGACTTTTTGGCCAGCTTCCCGGACGGGAAGATTACCACGCATTTTTCCTGCTCAAATGCCTCGGCGGCCCGTCGCAATGTTTCACGCGTTTTCGCGGGCGTGCGTTTGGTGCCAACCCATTCAATCGGAATGATCACGTCCGTGAATTCCGGATTGACCCGAAGCGCGTCAGCATTCGCAAAAAACACGACGTCATCACGCTTTCGAACAATTGCATCCCAGACAGCAACACCGTCGGCGAGGCCTGTTGGGTGATTGGCGGCAACCACCACCCGTCCCCTTTCGGGGAGCCGGTCCAGATTTCGGATATCAAGACTTACATTCAGCTGTTGTGAGAGAAACTCGAATGACGTGCGCCCCGACATGGTCATCAACGTGTCGGCCATGCGGCGGGCCTTGCGGTAACCGAGCGCCGAATACAGTAATGGTCGCAACACAGGCCAGCTCCAATGACCGGCAAAACTCGGGCACCGCTCTTCGATCAGTGTGTCGACGATATGCTGATCCGGCTCGTCCAGGTCCTGAAGAAAAGCCGACGTGGAAGAATTTTTATTGAGAACGTCTTCGGTCATTAATTTCCGTCTCGGGCGGCAACTTCGCCCGGAATCTCCCTCAATCCCTTACAATATCACAGATTCTACAGGCCGCCTTATCTTGATGCGGCACATGCAAGGCTTTGAATTGTAAATAATTCAGCAAGTTTCGCTTTACCAACCCGTAATGCGAACCTGCCAAGTTGTTCATAACTGAGGGGGAGCGCTGATGGTGCTCCGGAGTCTGACGAAACAGGGTAGAGTCAATGAAAGTTCTTTGGATTGAGGATCAAGAGCCAGTCCGCGATATGCTAACGATCGCGGCGGATAAGGCGGCTCGCGCTCGCGTCCAGATTGACCTCGTCCTTGCTCATACGCTTATGGAAGCGGAGCGCCGCCTGCGCCTGGAGCGCTTTGACCTTGTCATGACTGAACTGACACTGCCCGACAGTTATGATGGCGACATGACCATCGCCCGCATCGCGAATATGGGCGGGCACAGGATCGCCGTCTCGACGGCTCACCCTGACCGGGACAAGATTGTTGAGACAGCCGTGCGCTGCGGATGTAACATCTCGGGCGCGCCCGTATTCAAGGCGAGCCTTCCGTATAACCGGTTCAGCCAGCGTCCAGAATCCATGCTCGATTTCATGCTCGACTTGATGAGCGACGCTGCAGCGGGCACAGCGCGTTCAGCGGCTTGAGCTAAAGAAACCCGCAAAAAATCCATGCGTTTGCTACCGGCATAAGCTAGGGCAGGTGCATGGAGACTTTCTCACAATATCCAGCCACACTGACACTGATTGCAGCGAATGTGATTGCCAGTGTCTACGCTTGGCTCAACCCGGCATTCCTATTGGGAAACCTGTTCCACGTTGCCGCGCTGAGGCAGCGCAACGAATGGCATCGGCTGCTGAGCGCAGGTTTCCTGCACGGCGGCGTGTTTCATTTGCTGATCAACATGTTCGTTCTCTTCCAGTTCGGGGCGATCATTGAATACACCGTGGGCACACCGAGCTTCCTGATCATCTATTTTGCAGCCCTTCTCGGCGGCAATCTCTGGGCACTGATGGAGAACTTCCGACGCCCTGATTATCGGGCTCTTGGCGCATCCGGAGCGACATCCGGCGTGATCCTGTCCTTCTGTCTCTTCGCGCCTTTCCACATGCTCTATTTCATCGTGATACCGATGCCGGCGGTGCTCTTTGCGATCCTGTTTATCGTCATCAGCGCTTTCCTCGCCCAGCGCGAAGATCGTGTGATCGGCCATGAGGCCCACATTGGTGGAGGGATCGCTGGCCTTCTGGCAACAATCGCAGTGGAGCCGGGGGCCCTGCCACACTTTGCAGGACAGGTATCAGCCTTCTTCGGAGGTGCATAATTCCATGAGCGTCGAAAAAGCCTATCAGGAACGCGTTGCTTCGGGGCAGCTTAACCAGGATGCCGCGCAACTGGCGGCCGCAAGAAAGCTCGACGACGTCCTCAAACGCATTGCGAACGCCCCGTCCGGCGGTCTGTTTCGCAAGCCACCGCATATCCGTGGTCTATATATGTGGGGCGGCGTGGGTCGCGGGAAGTCGATGCTCATGGACCTGTTCCATGAACTCGCGCCCGTCCCTTCCAAGCGGGTCCACTTCCATGAATTCATGGGCCGGGTGCACGATGAAATGAATGCGTGGCGCGACATGAGCGACTCGGAGCGAAAGCGCGCCGCTCACCGCGTGAAAGGCGCTGGAAGCGACCCGATCCCACCCGTCGCCAAGCTTATTGCTTCTGAGGCGAAACTGCTCTGTTTCGACGAGTTCCAGGTCACGCAGATCGCCGATGCAATGATCCTGGGTCGCTTGTTCGAACACCTTTTTGAGGATCGAGTAACGGTCGTCGCCACATCCAATCGACATCCTGACGACCTCTACAAGGACGGTCTCAATCGCCAACTCTTCCTTCCCTTCATCGAGGTGATCAAAGAGCAGTGCGAAGTGTTCGAACTCTCGTCAGAGCGAGACTACAGGCTCGAACGCCTGACCGAAGCGCCCGTCTGGCACGTGCTCACCGGAGACGCGGGCGAAAAGCGGCTCGATGAAGCGTTCAACCGTCTGACGCTCGGCGCTCACGCTAATCAGTGCTTTCTGCACGTAAAAGGCCGAAAACTGCTTGTCCCTAAGGAAGCGGCTGGTGTTGCGCGTTTCACATTTTCGGAGCTCTGCGAAAAGCCATTGGGCGCGCGTGACTATCTCGCGATCGCCGCGAATTTTCACACCGTGCTATTGGGCGGCATACCCAAATTGACCCCCGACAAAAGAAATGAAGCGGCCCGTTTTGTCAGCCTGATTGATGCGCTCTACGAGGCCCGTGTAAAGGTTGTCGCCACCGCCGCGGCCGAACCCGACGACCTCTACGCTTCTGGCGATGGCAGCTTCGAATTTCAACGCACCGCTAGCCGTTTGCACGAAATGCGTTCCGAAGAGTACCTCGCGCTGGAGCACCGTGTCCCAGCTCGGGCTGAAGATCTGGAACGTAGCTGAACAGCAAAAAAGAAACCCCGCCTTGGAAAAGGCGGGGCTCCTGAACTTCTTCGAAGATTTGGCAGTTAGATGCCGAAGCCTTTGAACTTGTCCTTGAAGCGCGACACGCGGCCACCGCGGTCGAGGTTCTGCTGGCTACCCGTCCAGGCAGGGTGAACCTTCGGATCAATGTCCAGAACCAGACGATCGCCTTCCTTGCCGTAGGTCGAGCGGGTCTGGTACTCGGTTCCATCAGTCATGACGACGGTGATGAAGTGATAGTCGGGATGGCCTTCGGCTTTCATCGTCTCTAGTCCTCGCGTCAGCGGCCATTCGCGACACATGCGCTGATTGGCCTCTGTGAAAATCGGAAAGCGGCGTCATAAGGGAAAGTTGGCGCGCCCGCAAGGGGCTGACGGCAAGCAAGGTGTAATGGAATGAGCAATTCGAGCGACAGCGTAAGTGACGACCGCCGGGAAACAACCGGCGACGAGGCTGTCCTGAACCGTCCGAAAGCCAAATCGGTGAAACCGCTGGCATTGCTTTGGCCTTATGTGAAGCGCCATATTGGCCTTGTTTTCATTGCACTTGT
>JAYZBJ010000110.1:0-7706 GCA_036338795.1 Pseudomonadota bacterium
GAAGCTCTCGTTTGGCTGCGATAGGCGCCCGAACGGGATTTCCCACCGGGTGATGCACCGCGCCGCCTGGCAGGCGATCGAGACGGTCAAACCCGGAGGCGACGATGGCTGCCTTGCCCGCAAAACGCCTGTTCACGCGGCCAAGCACAGCGTTCTGCTCGTGAATAAGGATCGGTACGCCCGTGCGACGTGCCGCGCTGAGCGCCGGAAATGCCGGGTACCCGCCAAAGCCGGCGACAAGTGAAGGCTTCAGCCGCTTCATCGTCCGCGCCGCCGAATTGATACCGGCCCTAATCTTGAGCGCTGCTACAGGCAGCGTCCATGGCTTACGCAGGTTCGGGCTTGCTGCGCGGACTTCTTCTTTCCAGTCAGCGGGAAACTTTTCCGCATAGCGCAGACCGCGTGCATCGCTCATAAGCCCGACGGCCCATCCGCGCGCGCGCATTTCCTCGGCGAAGGCTGCGGCCGGGAACATATGTCCTCCGGTTCCGCCTGCCCCGATGATGACAAGAGGCTTGCCTGTTTGATTGTCAGCCATGTTCTCTCCAGGCCGCTGCACTCTGGCGCCGGATTAGCGCCAGTGCGAGCCCGAGAGTCAACGCGGTACCGATCATTGACGAGCCTCCATAGGAAATGAAGGGCAGAGTCATGCCCTTCGGCGGTATGAGGCTTACATTCACGGCGATATTGATGGCAGCCTGAAGGCCGAAAAGTGCAAACAGTCCGGCAGCTGCAGCCCGAGGGTATGGATCGCGCACGCGAGATGCTGCCCGAAGCCCTCTCCAACAAATGAACACGTAGAGACCGATCAGGACGATCGCGGCGATATAGCCGAACTCCTCACCCAACACGGCATAGATGAAGTCGGTATGAGCATCCGGCAGATGCGTCTTGACGGTGCCCTCGCCCGGCCCCACGCCCAGCAGGCCGCCTCGCGCAATTGCCTCAGAGGCCTTGTCGATCTGATAGGTGTCGTAATCGCTTGGATTGATAAAGCTGTTCACCCGGTAGCGCACGTGTGGGAGCAGCGCATACAGGGCGATGGAGAGCGCAATCGCTCCGCCAAAAAACGCCGTCGCCCACTTCCACGGAAGGCCCGAAATAAAAAAGGTCACGATGAAAGCCGCTGTCAGAAGGGCAGACTGGCCGACATCCGGTTGCAGGAGAAGCAAACCGAGCGTGACGACGTAAAACACCAGCGCCACAACCGCCCATGGCCCGCCAGGAAACAGCTGCCGCTGCGCGAGCAACCAGCCGGACAGCACGATCAGCGCCGGCTTGGCAAACTCGGATGGCTGCAGCGTGAAGCTTCCAATCTCGATCCAGCGCTGTGCACCTTTGGCCTCGTGTCCAAAAATGAGGATAGCTGTCAGCAACACGAATGAAGAACAGAAGATGATGGCCGACAAGCGCCTCGCCCAGACATCATCAAGCATGCTTGCTGCAATAAGCCCGACGCCCGCAATGACAGCGAACACAGAATGGCGCTGCACGAAGTGGAACGCATCGTTCAGCCCCATGCGCTCAGCCGCTGGCGGTCCAGCCGCAAGCGACAGCATCAAGCCAATTCCAAGCAGTGTGAGCGAGGCGATGAGAATCTGCCAATCGACGCTGCGTCGCCACTCGGTCACATGCGAAACGTCGGACCGCGGCAGGATCAGCGCGTCTCCGAACTGGACGCTCATGCAGATTCCCTCACGCTGACGAGCGCGTTACCACCAAGGTCCTGCACGATATGCCGGAAGGCTTCGCCGCGCGCCTCGAAGTCCTTGTACTGGTCAAAGCTGGCGCAGGCCGGCGACAAAAGCACGATGGGGTTCTCGTCACCGGAAGCCCGCGCATCCTGATAAGCATGCGCTACAGCCTCATCGAGGGTTCCAGACAGCTCGAATGCCGCCTTGCCTTGAAGCGTCCGGGAAAAGGGTTCGGCGGCTTCGCCGATCAGGTACGCCTTGGCGATGCGGTTGAAGTAAGGTGAGAGCGGACCGATCCCCTCAGCCTTCGGAACGCCCCCGGCAATCCAGTAAACTCTGGGGTAGGCTTTCAGCGCCTGCTCTGCGGCCTGCGCGTTCGTCGCCTTGGAATCGTTGACGAACCGCACGCCATCAATCTCGCCCACCTGTTCCATACGGTGCGCGAGCCCCGGGAAAGTCAGGATCGCGTCGAAAATCCGGCCAGGCTCGAGCCCGAGTGCGCGGCAGGTGGCGTAGGCTGCGGCTGCGTTCTGGAAATTGTGACGGCCCGGCAGTGTTGCAGCATCACGGATATCGCCCACGCGGACAGCATTGCCGAGGAGGCTGTCATAAAGCTTGCCATCAACGGCGCTCACCCCACGCCCGAGCGCGAATTCTGACGACACCTGGCTGACGCGCACACCACCACGCGTGGCGAGGTCCATGGCGAGCGTCTGGGTAATCGTGTCGTCGACCGCGATGACGGCCGTGTCGCCAGGTTGCTGGTTAAGGAATATGCGGCGCTTGGCGTCGACATAGCCCTTCATGCCACCATGCCGATCGAGATGGTCTGGCGAGATGTTCAGCATCACCGACACGTCGCAATGGAGGCTTTTGACCAGATCCAGCTGATATGACGAAAGCTCAAGCACATAGACGGCATTGGCGTGCAATGGCGCCATGTCGAGCACACCGGTGCCGATGTTCCCACCGACGCGGGCATCCATGCCGCACTCTTTCAGGATGTGGCCGATCAGCGCCGTCGTCGTCGACTTGCCGTTGGTGCCCGTGATGCCGATGACTTTCGGGCGAGCGCGCTCTGGCAGGGACTGCACGGCGCGCGCAAACAGCTCCATATCCCCGACAACGGGGACATTGGTCATCTGGGCAAGACGCACCAGACGATGCGGCTGCGGAAAGCGGTAAGGGATTCCAGGAGACAGGACGAGGGCGGCGAAACTCTGCCAGTCGCGCTTGTTCAGGTCAGACAGCGGAATGCCTGCTGCCTCGGCCTTGGCGCGCGTTTCCTCATTATCGTCCCATGCATGCACACGTGCCTTGCCGGCCCGGAGCGCCTTCGCGGCGGCCAAGCCAGTGCGGCCCAGCCCGAAGACCGCCACATCACGTCCTGCATACTCGGTAATCGGAATCATTTGCCCTGCCTCACCTCAGCTTGAGTGTTGC
Organism: Pseudomonadota bacterium; assembly: GCA_036338795.1. Classification (GTDB taxonomy): domain Bacteria; phylum Pseudomonadota; class Alphaproteobacteria; order Caulobacterales; family Hyphomonadaceae; genus Henriciella. Next base: position 3,138 of record JAYZBJ010000110.1, read on the forward strand.
AAGGCCCGCGAGGGCAAACAGGACAGACAGGATCCAGAACCGCGCAACAACGCGCGTCTCGGGCCAGTTCTTTTTCTGGAAGTGGTGGTGCAGCGGGGCCATCAAGAAGATGCGCTTGCCCTCACCCGTCAGCTTCCGCGTGACCTTGAACCAGGTCACCTGCATCATCACCGACAAAGCCTCGATAACGAAGAGGCCACCGATGATAGCCAGAGCAAACTCGTGCTTCACGGCGACGGCCACTACACCGATCAGGCCACCAAGGCCGAGCGATCCGGTATCGCCCATGAAGACCTTTGCCGGATACGCATTGTACCAGAGGAAACCCATGCCCGCGCCAATCATTGCACCAAGCAGGACCCCCATCTCACCCGCGCCAGGGGTGAACTGGATGCCGAGATAGTCGGCAAAAATGAAGTTGCCGGTCAGATAGGCGATCAGGGCATATGAGGCGCCAGCGAACATCATCGGCACGATGGCGAGACCGTCGAGACCATCGGTGAAGTTCACCGCATTGGCCGCGCCGACGATCACTATCATGGCGAAGAGAATGAAAAGCCCGCCTAGCGGCACGAAATAGTCATTCACGAATGGCACCGCGACGCCGCCCGAGAAGGACTGGTCGTTCGGCTCTACCGTGGTTTCCGGTGCAAGCGTCGCGATCATTTGCGCGACATCGTTCAGCGGGCCCCACTCTGCGTGACCCAGCGGCGTGTGCGCGCCATGGATACCCATGATGAAAGCGCCGGCCAGCGCCGCGACAAGAAATTCAATCAACAGGCGAACTTTGGCGGAGACACCGGCATCAGTCTGCTTGGTGACTTTCGCATAATCATCAAAGAAGCCGAGGAACGCGTAGGACAGGCTGACGAAGAGAACAGTCCAGATGTATGGATTGCCGAGATCAGCCCACAGCACCGTACCGATGATGATGCCGATCCAGATCAGGAAACCGCCCCTGGTCGGCGTGCCGCGCTTGGACAGCTGCGCCTCAAGCGAGAGGTCTCGGATCGGCTGCCCCTTACCCTGGCGGGCACGGAGTTGGTCAATGATCCAGTCGCCCGTCAGGACGGAGAAAAGAAACGCCGTAACGATCGCGCCGCCAGTGCGGAACGTCGTGTAGTTGAACAGGCGAAACGGCCCGTCGTCAGCTGCCAGCAGCTCATACAGCATCAGCACCCCCTGCGGCCCCTTCTGGACCACCATCCATCACCTGCTCGCCAGCCGCGCTCCATTGGCGAAGCTTTTCAGCGAGCCGTCCCATCCCGGATGCATTCGACCCTTTGATCAAGAGGAGATCACCGTTCGTTAAGGACTTTTTAACAACTGATTCCAGCTCGTTTGCCTTGACCGCCCAGTGAGTCTCGATTCTCCCATGAAGCGAATCTGAAAGCGGCTTCATGCCCTCGCCCGCAAGGAAAACGAGAGCGGCTCCGGCTTCCTGAACCGGGCCAGCGAGGGCTATATGCTCAGCCCGCGAAGTTGAGCCGACCTCGAGCATTTCACCCAGAGCGACAATATGCCGATTCCCCGGTCTTGCGGCGAAGCTTGCCAGCGCCGCCCGCATCGAAGCCGGGTTTGCATTGTAGGAATCGTCCACTAGCAACACATCGCCGCCGGTTGGCAGAGTGAGTGTTTCTGCAGTCCCACGCCCCGGAGGCGGAGTGTAACCAGACAGGTCGAGCGCTGCCTTGTAGACATCAATCGGCGCATTCAGGCTCGCAGCGAGCATCGCGCATGCAACGTTTTCAGCCCAATGGCGCCCGACAGCACGGATTTCGACATCAACCAGGCAGGTCAGCGTATCGAGCCCGATATAGGACATACCGTCTGCTGAGGCGTAGGCCTGGATATCGGACCAACCGTCGAGATTCGAAAGTCCTTGGGCATGGCCGGCCTCGCCCTTCCAGCCGAAGAGCGCAATCGGCGCATTTGGCTTCATCTTGCGGATATGGTCGGCGAGAACAGGCAGCATTTCATCATGGCGCGGCAGGACCACGATGCCGTCCGGCTCTACGAGCCCTGCGGCGATATCAGCTTTCTCCCGCGCGACGCCCTCAATCGACCCAAGCCCCTCCAGGTGAGCTGGCGCGATCCTTGTGATGACCGCAACATGCGGCTGCACCATGCGCGAACGAGGAGCGATCTCTCCCGGCGTAGACATGCCAATTTCGAAGACAGCGAATTCGGTATCCGCGGGCATGCGGGCCAGTGTCAGCGGCACGCCCCAGTGATTGTTGAAACTCTTGACCGACCAATGCGCTCGGCCCGCGCCGCGATGTATGCGCGCGATCATTTCCTTGACGCTGGTCTTGCCGACAGACCCGGTCACCGCAATGCGAACAGCGTCTGTCGCGCGATCGCGCGCGAACTCACCCATAGCCACCAGCGCGTCCAGCACATCATCGACGATGATCAACGGCCCGGGCACGCCCTCCACATGGCGGCTCACCAGCGCCGCGCTCGCACCAGCCTCGAACGCGTTGGCAACAAAATCGTGACCGTCACGCTGATCGGTCAGCGCGACAAAGAGGTCACCCGGCTCTAGCGACCGCGTATCGATCGAAACGCCCGTCGCTTCGAAAGACGCCGTTACACGACCACCCGTCGCTGAAGCGATTTCGTCAGATGTCCAGAGCGGGCGCGTCATGCATTCACCCCATCCAGTGCATCCTTCGCCGTCTCCTGATCGGAGAAGGGTATCACCGTCGAGCCAATGATCTGACCGGTCTCATGCCCTTTTCCAGCGATGAGCAGCGTGTCACCCTTGCCCAGCCCGGCAACGGCCTTGCGGATTGCCTCGCCCCTGTCGGCGATTTCAACACCATTCGGCACGGCATCCAGAATTGCCTGACGGATAGAGGCAGGGTCTTCAGAGCGCGGATTATCATCCGTAACGATGACGACATCAGCGTGCCTTGCAGCGACTTCTCCCATGAGCGGGCGCTTTTTGCGGTCGCGGTCACCGCCACATCCAAAAATGACGACGAGCTTGCCAGCGGTATGCGGGCGAGCTGCACGGATCAGAACATCAAGGCCGTCTGGCGTGTGCGCATAGTCGACGAAAACACCCGCACCATCCTTGGTCTCGCCGACAAATTCGAGACGTCCCTTGACTGGCTCCAGCTTGCTCATGCCCTCACAGACACCGGCCAGAGGCGCGCCGAGCGAAAGAGCAAGCCCCGCAGCCGTAAGCGCATTCAACGCCTGGAACTCGCCGATCAGCGGAAGCTCGACCTCAAATGCCTCACCGCGCCACTTCAGGAACAGCTTCTGACCAGTCGCGCGCGGCATCAGTTCTTCGATCTTGAGGTCTTCGCCACGCCAACCGACTGAAACCACGGCAAGGCCGGCCTCGTTTGCGGCCGCCTCAAACGCGCCCCGCTCGGGGCTGTCAGCGTTGACGACTGCCGGCGAACCTTTCGGCATCAGCTCGGCGAAAAGGCGCATTTTCGCGGCACGGTAGTCATCCATGTCCGCGTGATAGTCCAGGTGGTCCTGCGTGAGATTTGTGAAGGCGCAAGCAGCCAGTTTAACCGCATCAAGGCGATACTGAACGAGGCCGTGCGAGGACGCCTCCATCGCGCAGTGTGTGACCCCCTGCCCTGCAAGCGTCGACAGGGTTTCATGAATGGCAACCGGATCTGGCGTCGTGTGGCCGAGATCGATCTTGCCCGACGGACCGATCGCGCCCAGTGTCCCCATGGATGCCGAGGACAGCCCAGTAGCGGTCCAGATCTGACGGAGGAAATCGACAGTGGAGCTTTTGCCATTCGTGCCTGTCACGGCGACGACTGTCTGAGGCTGGCGCGCGTAAAACGCGGCAGACGCTGTCGCGAGGGTGAGCCGCGGCTCTTCGACTTCAATCGCTACCGCAGCTCCCGTATCCGGCAGATCAGTGCCGATGACAGCAATCGCACCGTTTGCGACTGCTTGAGGAATGTAGTCTCGACCGTCGGCAGCAACGCCTTTTAATGCCGCAAACACAAAGCCGGGTCGAACCTTGCGGCTATCGGCAGACAGGCCGGTGACTTCGACAGTGGCATCAAGCTGATGACCGGGGAACAGGGCAGCCAGATTCATAGTGAACTCCTTCTCTCGGAGACGGAGCGAACCATCGGATTGTTGTCACGGTTCAGCCGCTCGAATTTCGGCTCGACCCCCAGCATGGGCGCTACACGCTCAATCACCCTGCCGGCCGTCGGAGCCGCATTCCAGGCGGCCGCTCGTCCACGGCCGACTCCGTCTTTGGGATCATCGAGCACGATCAATACGACATAATCAGGGCTGTCAGCCGGAAAGACTGCTGCGAAAGAGGCCATGTTGGCGGTGTCCGAATAGCCGCCGGGCACCGGCTTTTCAGCCGTGCCGGTCTTACCCGCAACACGATAGCCCGCGACTTCAGCGCGCGAGCCTGTCCCACTGACGACCGCATCGCGAAACATCGACGTGACGAGAGCGGCCGTGGGTGCAGAGAAGACGCGGCGGGTGCGGCGACGCTTGCCATCATGGATAATGGTCGGCTCGACCATTTCCCCGCCATTTGCAAACACCGAAAATGCGCTCGCA
>JAYZBJ010000111.1:0-7310 GCA_036338795.1 Pseudomonadota bacterium
GCGGGAATCCATATGTATCGTAAAGGCGGAATGCGGTCTCGCCGGGCAATTCGCCGCCTTCGGACATTCCGTCCGTCGCCTCGTCCAGCAGCGCGAGGCCGCGGCCAAGCGTGCGCTGGAATCGAGCCTCTTCCTGCTCAAGCGCCGCCTCGATAGCCGGGCGTGCACGGTTCAGTTCCGGATAGGCCTGGCCCATCTCTTCAGCAAGCGTGCCAACAAGCTTGAACATCGCCGGCTCACGTGCGCCAAGAAGATGCCCGTGGCGCATGGCGCGGCGCATGATACGGCGCAGAACGTAGCCGCGCCCCTCATTCGACGGCGTCACCCCATCGGCGATGAGAAAAGCGGATGTGCGAAGATGGTCTGCAATGACACGGAAGGACGCAAGCTGGTCACCCGCCGCCTTTGACTTGTAAATCTCTTCCTCGGCCGCGATCAGCTTCAGAAACAGGTCCGTTTCGTAATTGTTGTGCTTGCCCTGCAGGACGGCGGCCATGCGCTCAAGCCCCATACCGGTATCGATCGACGGTTTCGGGAGATTGGTGCGCGTGCCATCTGCATGCTGCTCATACTGCATGAAGACCAGGTTCCAGATTTCGATGAACCGGTCACCATCTTCATCCGGAGATCCGGGAGGACCGCCTGGCACGCCGTCTCCATGATCGAAGAAAATCTCCGAACACGGACCACATGGGCCAGTATCCCCCATGGACCAGAAATTGTCCGAGGTTGAAATGCGAATGATGCGGTCGTCTGGAAGGCCAGCCACCTTCTTCCAGATCGAGGCGGCTTCTTCGTCTTCTGAATAGACGGTGACCGTCAGACGGTCCTGCGGCAGGCCGAAATCCCGCGTGACCAGCTTCCACGCGAAATCAATTGCCTCATCCTTGAAATAGTCGCCAAACGAGAAGTTGCCGAGCATTTCAAAGAAGGTGTGGTGGCGGGCCGTATAACCGACATTGTCGAGGTCATTGTGCTTGCCGCCAGCGCGCACGCATTTCTGGGAGCTGGTGGCGCGCGGCGCAAATGGAGTTTCTGCCCCGGTAAAGATGTTCTTGAACGGCACCATGCCCGCGTTGACGAACAGCAGGGTCGGGTCATTGTCCGGCACAAGGGGGGCAGAGGCCTTCCGCGCATGGCCCTCGCCTTCAAAGAAGGAAAGGAATGTTTCGCGAAGGTCGTTGACGCTTGTCATCAGTTACGGTCTTTCGGATCAGCTGGCCTGACGGGTGCGGCCTGACGTTCATCAACGGCAAACCATGTTTACAGGCGATATAAAGAGTTGCCTGCGGCGCGCCAAGCGTCTCGCCCGCCACAGGCCTCTTCATTTACAGTTGACGCTGGTTGGCTCAGCCCGTTTCGGCCTCGCCGGCGCCGTCATCTTCTTCGTCATTTCCGTCGCCGAGCATGACGTCGGACAGCAGTCCGGACTGGCGGCGGATCGAGGTTTCGATCTCGTCTGCAATGTCGGGATTGTCCTTCAGGAACTGGCGGGTCTTCTCACGCCCCTGCCCGATACGGTCTTCCTTGTAGGAATACCATGAGCCTGACTTTTCGATGACTTCGCATTTCACACCAAGGTCGATCAGCTCGCCCGTCTTGGAAATGCCTTCACCATAGATGATATCGAACTCGACCTGCCGGAATGGCGGCGCGACCTTGTTCTTCACGACTTTAACCCGGGTCTGGTTCCCGATGACCTCATCCCGGTCCTTGATCGCCCCGATGCGGCGGATGTCGAGACGGACGGACGAATAGAATTTAAGGGCGTTGCCACCCGTCGTCGTTTCCGGGCTGCCGAACATCACACCGATCTTCATACGGATCTGGTTGATGAAGATGACCATACACTTGGATTTGGAGATCGAGCCGGTCAGCTTGCGAAGCGCCTGGCTCATCAGACGCGCCTGGAGGCCCGGCAGTGAGTCGCCCATTTCACCTTCGATTTCCGCCCGCGGCGTCAGGGCCGCAACGGAGTCGATCACGAGCAGGTCAACCGCGCCTGAGCGGACCAGCGTATCCGCAATCTCCAGCGCCTGCTCACCTGTATCGGGTTGCGAAACCAGAAGATCATCCAGATCGACGCCGAGCTTGGACGCGTAAATCGGATCCAGCGCATGTTCCGCATCGACGAAGGCGCAGACACCGCCATTCTTCTGGGCTTCCGCGACCGCATGAAGAGACAGCGTAGTCTTGCCGGAGCTTTCCGGGCCGTAAATTTCAATAATCCGTCCACGCGGAAGGCCGCCAATGCCCAACGCGATATCCAGTCCGAGCGAACCGGTTGAAATAGCCTCGATATCAGAGACTTTCTTATCGCCGAGCCGCATCACCGAGCCCTTGCCGAAGGAACGCTCAATGTTGGAAAGGGCGGTTTCGAGTGCTTTCTGCTTGTCCAAGCCGGACTCCTTATCCACGAGTTGCAATGCGGGTTTGGCCATGAGTCGTCTCCTTAGGTCCATATCTGACCCTGCATTGCAAGGCCGGCTTTTCATGCGAGGATCGTTCTGTACCACAAATGTTCCGCGGAACAAAACGAAAACTTCCAGTGCAGATTCAACAGGACCAGAGAGACTCCAACGGAGCATGGACTTGGCGCGCGATACGCGGCAAGGAACTGGAATGACTGCGTACGCCCGTCTTGCCTTCTTTATTACCGCGATGCTGTCCGCGATACTCGCTTCCGCGTCCGGCGCCACAGCGCAAGTGCCGGTCTCCGACGACATGGAAGCGCCGCCCACGACGCTGCCTTTCCGACCGACCGTCCCGTCGGCACCTCCATCGCAACCGAGCTATCCGCAGCGCACCGAAGCGCCGCCGCCAGGTGACCCGCTTTGCCTGGAAGTCGGTCGCATCATCCGCGCCGGTGTCGTCGCAAGCCGGTTCGCCACCCTGACGACACCGACGGCTCAAGGGTCGATCCTCGGCTCATTCGAGGCGAATGACGCGCTTCAGTCGATTGGCGCAGATTACTGTACCGTCGTTATTCCGGCCGCCGCTGAAACGACAGCGAGCTCGGCCTACAATCAGGTGACGTGCCAGATCGAGATAAACAATGGTGAGACAGCCTATCTCGATGACATCCGAGAACAGCGCAGCGCGCTGGGCGAGCGGTTGGCGGAGTGCCCCGCAATGGCACGCTGGACGTCCGAAATCCCACAGATTGCGGACCTGTCAGCCAGCGCGACTGAAGAAAACCTCGTCTTCAGTCATCCAGACGTTGCGGTTGAAATCCTTCTCAGAGCCACGCACCGCAAGCGCACGGGCGACTGGCCTGTCGATTATATGAGGACATTGTCGCTGGTTTTCCGCACGCCAAACCCCGACCGGCCGGAGCCTGAGCCCGACGCCGACGCAGCCGACAGCGCCCTGCCCTGAATGTGACCTCTTCCAAAGACGCGTCAACCGCCCCATTATAGCGCCATGCTGACACGTACCGGAAAAACCTCAGGCGAAGCAAAGCTGCGCTATCTCGATGCCGATCTCGAAGTCATCGAACCCGGCGACTATGTGACATGCGCCGTGACAGGCCGGAAAATTCCGCTCCAGGCCCTGCGCTATTGGAGCGTGGACCTGCAGGAGGCGTACATAGACGCCGCTGCCGCTTCCAGCCGGATGGTTCAGGACGGGAAGTAAACGATGCTGCGTGACGCCTTGTCCGCCATCCTGCTTTTCCTGCCGCTTACGCCTGTTGCCAATGCAGACAAATGGGCAGCGCAGAGCCTGTCCTGCTCCGGTATCACCAAGCAGAGCGGGCTGGTTCGTTGCAAAGGTCCCGCTGGTCTCGACCTCGACATCAAAGGACCTGAGGGCGAACTGCTTAGAACGGTCAGAACCGACGAGACCGGCGAGGTCTTCATCGGTCTTCGTCAGCACGAGCCGTCGCCAATCGAGATCGCGCCGCAAGCTGGCCCCATCCCTCCGATCAGCCTCACGGTTGCGTCTCGCCAGGATGACTTCCGGCTGATCACCGGATTCAATTGTGACAAGGTCGATGCGCGAACCGAGGCGCAGAAGCAGCACGCTGCTGAAAGCTGGGTCAAGAAGCAGAACGCGTTCGCAAGCTTCAACAAAGGACCCGCGAGCCGAGAAGGTTTCCGGCGTCCGGTTGAGGGACGCACTTCGTCTCCATTCGGCCCGACCCGCAAATACAAGGGCGTCGGCAAGGATGGAGAGCCATGCGAAAAAACGTCTGTTCACGAAGGTTATGATTTTGCGGTGCCGACCGGCACGCCTGTCTACGCCCCCGCAGGCGGCACCGTCGTCCTTGCAGACCCTGACCTTTATTATGAAGGCGGCACCATCTTTCTTGATCATGGCGGCGGGCTTGTATCGGTTTTCCTGCACCTGTCCGACATTGCTGTCGAAGCCGGTGAATTCGTTCCGCAGGGCGAAAAGCTTGGCGCCACGGGCAATACAGGACGCACAACAGGACCGCACCTACACTGGGCCGTCAAATGGCGCAATGAAGCGGCGGACACGCGCGATGAGGACTTCTATATCGACCCAGCGTTACTGCTGACGCTCACACCGTAAGGTGACTTCCCGATCTTTTCTGGAACATCACACGGGCTCCAAGGCTTTCATGAGTATCGAAACACCATGAAAGAAAGGGAGATACCCCATGTCAGCCAATACATTCGCCATCACCAAGATTGTGGGCACGTCCGAAACCTCAATCGAGGATGCGATTGACGGCGCACTTGCAACCGCCCGTAAGACGCTGCGCAACCTCGACTGGTTCGAGGTCGTCTCGACACGCGGTTACATCAATGACGGCAAGGTCGCCTATTATCAGGTCACTCTCGAAATCGGCTTCAAATACGAAAGCTAGACCGAAGGCATGTTGGTGGCCGGATTAAGCGTCAATCCGGCCTCTTGCACCAGCTCGGCAAAGCGCAGCGTCGTCTGGTCACCGAATTGAGGGCCAAGCGCCTGAAGCCCGGTTGGGAGACCGGCGGCAGTCATCTCCAGCGGGATCGCAGTGGCAGGCAGTCCGGGAAATGTTGCGAGGCCAGCCCAGACGAGCTGGCTTGCATAACTTACTTTCTCACCATCCAGCACCATGTCCGGCGCCGCCCAGCTTGTCGGTTCGGTATGCTTGAACGCCGTCATGCTCGCCACCGGAGCGAGAACGATGTCAAACGTGTCGAACAACGCAGCCCACGCGCGTTGGAGGTGCATCTGGATGTCCACCACCTCCATCCATTGGTGCGCATCGATCGGTCGCGCTTCCGGCGTCCCGCGCGTGATCACCGTGTTGAGCATACGCACATAGTGTTCGTGAGCGGCCATAATATCGGGCAGTTGTTCGCTCTCTCGAACGACATCCGCTCCCACCTCCTCAAGCGCCTCGGCAAACCTGTTGATTGGTGCTGACACGTCATCTGCAATCTTCGGCAACCCTTCAGGGGGCAGGACAAGAATACGATACTCATCAAGCCGTTCGTGTCGTGCGCGCGGCAGGTCGAGCCTCCAACCCGGATGCACACTCCCCGAGATCACATCAAATGCCGCACGTATGTCAGCCGCAGTTCGCGCCAGCGGTCCGACGACAGCGAGCGGCACTTCTACGCCGTCCGTGCCAGGTAGTGCGTGCCCTTGCAGCGATACAGCGCCATAGGTCGGTTTGTGACCGAATACGCCGCAGAAATTTGCGGGCGCCCTTATCGACCCTCCAATATCCGACCCGATTTCAAGCGGAACCATGCCAGAAGCCAGCGCTGCGGCTGAGCCGCCCGAAGAGCCGCCCGGCGTTCGCGACAGATCGTGCGGATTGCCGGTTCGGCCATAGACCGGATTGAAGCTTTGCCAGTCTGCCAGGGCGACGGGCACATTGGTCTTTCCGAGAATGACGGCCCCGGCCGCTTTGAGGCGCTCAACCACAACCGCGTCTTTAGGCGGCTGGTAGTCCGAAAAACCTTCAAATCCCCATGTCGTCGGCAGGCCAACAGTATCGTTCGATTCCTTGACCGTCATCGCAACGCCAATAAACGGCCGGTCCTGATGATGGCTTCTATCCCTGTCGAGCGCTCTTGCGGTCGATCGCGCGCGGTCAAAATCACGGACGACAACCGCATTGATATCCGTGTCCAGCTGCTCAATCCGGTGAATGGCCGCGTCGCAGACTTCCAGCGCGCTCACCTGCCCCGCGCGGACCAGCTCCGCGGTTTCAAGCGCGCTTTTCGTACGCAGGTCTTCTGCAATCTCAGCCATGATGTCCTCCCTGTCCGGCCTGTCTGGCGCAGCCGCTTCGGGGAGGACTATTGCGAGAGACCGTCATGCTGGCAACCTTGAGTTTGGTCGCCAGCCGAGACCATCATGGTTTCAGTAGGGTCGCACCGATTGTCTTGCCGCTCTCGATAGCACGGTGCGCTTCTGCGGCATCAGCGAGATCGAATGTCTGGCCGATATGTGCCTTGATCGTTCCAGCACGCAAGGCGCCGAACAAAGCGGATGAAGCTTTGTGCAGGCTGTCGGGCGAGCCTATGAAGTGGAACAGGCCCGGACGCGTCATCACCAGTGACCCCCGGCGTGACAGCTCTCCGGGTGCGATCGGATCGACTGCCCCGGACGCATTGCCATAGCTGACAAACCAGCCCCGCGGTTTGAGACTATCCAGCGAAGCAATCGCCGAGGATTTGCCTACGCTGTCATAGGAGACATCAACACCCTTGCCGCCCGTCAGGGCACGGGCGCGACCAGCAACATCCTCGTGGGAGAAAATGACGTCCGTAGCGCCAGAAGCCCTCGCCAAATCAGCCTTTTCCTCCGTCGAGGTGACGGCAATCACACGAACCCCCATTGATGTCGCCCACGGGACCAGTAGCGAGCCGACACCGCCGACGGGCGCCCAGACGAGTGCGGTCTCGCCCGGTTGAGCACGATAAACTTCAAACAGAAGCATCCAGGCCGTGAGGCCTTTCAGCATGACCGCCGCGCCCTCTTCCTCGCTGACACCTTCCGGCAATTTCAGCAGGCGGGCCGCCGGACCGGTAAAATGTGTCGCATAGGTTCCGCTGCCGAGATAGGCGACACGGTCTCCGGGCTTTACGTTTTCGACGCCCTCGCCAACAGCTTCGACTGTGCCCGCAGCTTCAGATCCCAGCGTGAAGGGCAGTTTCACCGGGTAGAGGCCGGAGCGGTGATAGGTATCGATGAAGTTGAGGCCGACAGCACTTTGACGGATGAGGGCTTCGCCAGGTCCGGGGCGGCGCGGCTCCATCGCGACCTTGGTCAACACATCGGGACCGCCGGTCTCGTTAAGAAGAATGCAATATGCGTCGCTCATGGTTAAGGCTCCCGGAATC
>JAYZBJ010000112.1:0-2536 GCA_036338795.1 Pseudomonadota bacterium
ATAAACCGCATGACGGCGAATACGATGCAAAGCTCACCATCAAGCGCGGTGACCTGCTTCTAGGCATGCTGGGCGAGACACCTATCGCGCAGCGCATTGCCTCAGGCGAGGCAAGCATGGAGGGCAATCCGATGGCTTTCGCGAAGTTCGCCCGCATCTTCGACCGACCGACTGGCGACTTCCCGATCGTTACACCCTGAGCGGGCCTAGCGGCTGGGCTCCGTCTCTGGCTTCACGACGCTGAGGACATCCTGCAGGAAGCCTGTCAGGTCATTGGTCACATAGTCCACATGGGGATGGGAGCGATCCTCGGGGCCTGCCGGGCGGGCCTCGACGGGTTCGTGGCTCCAATCCTTGGTCGAGTGGACCAGCACCGTCGAGAAGCCCATGGCATGCGCCGGGGCGAGGTTGCGCTCAAGGTCCTCGAAGAAAACCGCCCGCGACGGATCAACATCGTGATGACGGCAGAACGCGTCATAGGCCGACTGGGTCGGCTTTGGATGATACTCGCTATCCTCAATGCCAAAGAGGCCGTCGAACATGCCTGACAGCTTCATATAGTCCGTCACCCGCTCAGCATGACGACGCGAGCCATTGGTGTAGACCAGCTTGCGGCCTGGTAGAGCAGCGATTGCATCGCAAAGCGCCACGCTTACCGGCAAGGGCGACAGGTCGATCTCATGCACATGTTCGAGAAATTCCGCCGGCGCCATGCCGTGCATGGTCATCAGGCCCTTCAGCGTTGTGCCATGCTCTGCATAGTACTTCTTCTGCAGTGCGCGCGCCTCATCTCGCTCCATTCGCAGGAAGCGGGCGACAAAGTCCGTCATCCGCTGGTCGATCTCGGCGAAGAGGTCGCATTCAGCAGGATAGAGCGTGTTGTCTAGATCGAAGACCCAGACATCACGGCTCGAGAGGGCGGACAGATCAGCCACGGGCGTCCTCACGACTCCGGTTCCTTGAAGTCACGGTCGAAGAATTCGAACAGCAGGCGGCGGTTCTCGGCAGGCGGCGTGGCTGCGAACAGCGCCTCGCGATAGGCCGTAGCGCCGCAATTCTTTCGTCCCATGATCGCGAACTGCGTACGCGCCACGCAGAACGGGTCGGTCGCTTTCTTCAGGAGACCCGTTCCGGCTTCATCTTCCATCTCGGCGAATACGAAATGCTCTGCCGTGAGCAGCGGCTCGTCGATGACGCGGGCGCAACCGCCGCTCTCCAGCAGCCACCAGCCACGGCTCTCCCAGCCCTCCCCCTTGCGCCGGGCGATCGCTGACCAGATCCGGTTTCGTGTGCGGTTGCACAGGGTGAGGCCGATATTGCGGCCCCGGTCCTGCGCGATCTGTTCGAGCACATCGACCAGGTCGGAATCGGAGGTGTCGGCGTCGAGATTATTATTCGCCAGGAATTCACCAATCGCCGCGCGCGTCTTGCGGCCGATATAGCCGTCAATATTGCCGTTATAGATGCCAGCGTCCGCAAGAAGGCGCTGGACGCCCGCCGCACCTGCCTTCTCCATGTCGAAATTCTCGGTCTCGGTGAGCGAGGTTTTCCAGCCATTGCGGTTCTCGATCAGCACCGGGCGGAAATCGCGGGACTCCAGGCCCATCGCGGTACATTCTTTCGGGCTCTCGACGGAAAAGCTGCCGGTCGTGTCGACGCAAAGCGGCTGGTCACCGCCCCAGATGCGGCGTCCGCCACGGTGAGCGTTGGATGAGCGCGCAAACAGATAGTGGATACCCGGCCGCAGCGGGCCTTCCATGGCGGTCTCGCAGGCGCCAGGGCGCATCCGCCGCCAGCCTTCCACCACGACGCCCTGTCCTTCATATCGGGCAACAGCTGCCTCGATGACAAAGCTGGTCTTGTTACAGATTTCCCAGCCCTTGGCGGCCTGCGCCGACGCCGAGCCAGCGCCAATCGCGCAAAGGGAAACGAACGCGGCGAGCGCCGCTGCAAATCTAGAGAACAATTGTGCCGGCACCATGTTCGGTAAACAGCTCCATCAGAAGGGCGTGTTTCGCGCGGCCGTCGAGGATGACCGCGCCTCCTACACCATTCTTGACGGCCATTGTGGCGGTTTCAAGTTTCGGAATCATCCCACCTGAAACTGTTCCGTCAGCCACCAGGGCATCGACTTCATCGGCGCGGATTTCACGGATCAGCTGCTTGTCCTTGTCCAGCACCCCGGCAACATCGGTCAGCAGCAGGAGGCGGCTTGCCCCGAGGGCGCTTGCAATCGCGCCGGCCGCCGTATCGGCGTTCACATTGTATCGCTTGCCGTCACCGTCAAAGCCAACCGGGGCGATGACGGGAATGAAGTCATGATCATAATCGGAGAGCAGCTTCAGCACCGACACATCAACCGTCTCCGGCTCTCCCACATAGCCAAGGTCGATCAATTTCTCGACCTGGCTGTCAGGGTCCTTGGTGGTGCGTGAGGCGCGGCGCACTTTCATCAGGTCCGCATCGGAGCCTGACAGTCCGACAGCTTTTCCGCCTGCCTTGTTGATGGCACGTACGATGGATTTGTTGATCGGGC
>JAYZBJ010000113.1:0-6398 GCA_036338795.1 Pseudomonadota bacterium
TGTAGTGCGTAATGGCCTCGGCAGGGCTGATCCCCGCCAGCTCCGCGCAACGCGCAGCAAAGGCGAGCTGAAGCGCGAACCAGGGGGCGAGGCGCTGCGCGAGGACAGGACCTTGCAGCGCGGGCGCGTCCTCAGCAATCATCTCACCTTCACCCTTCCAATTTTGGGCATTCTGTGCCATGTGCGCGCCTTGAGGCGAGCTTTCTGCTCTCTAGCCCGGCTGGACGACATCCCGGCCCTGGCTGAATGGTGAGAACCGGCTTTCTGAACCCCGCCATTGAAGGCGATCCTTTACACCCGCCCCACGGGGCGAAAACAAGAAAGATATACGATGTCGATTACGGCAGAAAAGAAATCTGAACTGATCAAGAAATTCGCCCAGAACGAAGGCGATACCGGGTCTCCGGAAGTCCAGGTTGCGATCCTCACAGAGCGCATCAACAACCTCACCGAGCACTTCCAGACCAACAAGAAAGACCACCATTCGCGTCGCGGCCTGCTTAACCTCGTCGCCACGCGTCGCAAGCTCCTCGATTATCTGAAGAGGAAAAATGAAGGGCGCTACAGCGCTCTCATCGAAGAGCTCGGCATTCGCCGCTAGCTCTAAACCTAGCCCGCCGGACATGGGGTCCAGGCGGGCTTTTCGTATGAAGAGAAAGACAATTTGATGTTTGACAAGCAAACCGTGTCGCTGGAATGGGCCGGCCGCACGTTGACGATCGAGACGGGCCGTGTCGCTCGTCAGGCTGACGGGGCCGTCCTCGTCACTTATGGAGACACCTCGGTCCTGGCGACCGCTGTCTTCGCCAAGGAAGCAAAACCGGGGCAGGACTTCTTCCCGCTGACGGTCAACTACCAGGAAAAATACTACGCTTCGGGCCGCATCCCGGGTGGCTTCTTCAAACGTGAAGGCCGTCCGACCGAGAAAGAGACGCTGACGTCGCGCCTCATCGACCGCCCGATCCGTCCGCTGTTCGTTGATGGCTTCAAGAACGAAGTCCAGGTCGTCCTGACGGCGATCTCCTACGACATGGAAAACGATCCCGACATCGTCGGCATGATCGGCGCCTCTGCGGCGCTCGTCCTTTCCGGCGCACCGTTCATGGGCCCGATTGGCGCAGCACGCGTTGGTTACAAGGATGGTCAATACCTGATCAACCCGACCGAGGAAGACCTCGCCGAATCCGATCTCGACCTGGTTGTCGCCGGCACGAACGATGCCGTGATGATGGTCGAATCCGAAGCGAAAGAGCTTTCCGAAGATGTGATGCTCGGCGCTGTCATGGCCGGCCACGAAGCCATGCAGCCAGTGATCGACGCGATCATCAAGCTGGCGGAAAAGGCTGCCAAAGAGCCGTTCGACTTTGAAGGGGAAGACCTTTCAGGCGAGCTGAAAGCCATTCAGGACCTCGTCGGCGCAGACCTGTCTGCCGCCTATAAGATCACCGAGAAGCTGGACCGGCAGGCCGCTGTTGCAGCCGCCCGCGAGAAAGCCGCCGAAGCACTCGTTGCGACCGAAGAAAAGCCGGCCGGCATGGAGCCGAACGTCTTCAAATCGGCGTTCAAGAAAGCTGAAGCATCGGTTGTTCGCGGCGACATCATCAAAACCGGCAAGCGGATTGATGGCCGTGCACTCGATCAGGTTCGCCCGATCGTTGCAGAGGCTGGCTTCCTGCCGCGCACGCACGGCTCTGCCCTGTTCACCCGTGGTGAAACCCAGGCGATCTGTGTGGCCACCCTTGGTACGTCTGACGATGAGCAGTTCATCGACGGCCTCGGCGGTACGCGCAAAGAGAAGTTCATGCTTCACTATAACTTCCCGCCATATTCGGTCGGCGAAACCGGCCGTATGGGCGGTGCAGGCCGCCGCGAGATCGGTCACGACAAGCTGGCATGGCGCGCGCTCAGCGCGGTCCTGCCGAAGGCTGAAGAGTTCCCGTACACGATCCGTCTCGTCTCCGAGATCACTGAGTCCAACGGCTCATCCTCGATGGCAACGGTTTGCGGCTGCTCGCTGGCCATGATGGACGCAGGTGTTCCTATCGCTCGCCCGGTCTCCGGTATCGCGATGGGTCTCATCAAGGAAGCAGACGGCATCGCTGTCCTGTCCGACATCCTGGGTGATGAAGACCACCTCGGCGATATGGACTTCAAGGTCGCTGGCACCGACGCTGGTGTCACCTCGCTGCAGATGGACATCAAGATCGCCGGCATCACGAAGGACATCATGGAAACCGCACTCGCTCAGGCGAAGGGCGGCCGTGCGCACATCCTTGGTGAGATGAACAAGGCACTCGACGCATCGCGCGGCGAACTGTCGGCCAATGCTCCGCAAATGGAAATCGTGAACATCCCGGTCGACAAGATCCGTGACGTGATCGGTTCCGGCGGCAAGACGATCCGCGATATCGTTGACACGACGGGCGCAAAGCTCAACGTCGAGGACGATGGCACGATCCAGATTTCCGCACTGGACCGCGACTCGATCGACGCTGCCAAGAAGCGTATCCGCGAGCTGACCGCAGAGCCGGAAGTTGGCGAGATCTACGAAGGCAAGATCGTCTCGATCAAGGACTTCGGCGCATTCGTGAACTTCTTCGGCCCGAAAGATGGCCTCGTCCACGTTTCGCAGATGGCAGACGAGCGCGTTGGTCATCCGAAAGACCTCGTCAAGGAAGGCGACACGGTCTGGGTCAAGCTGATGGGCTTTGACGATCGCGGAAAGGTTCGCCTGTCCATGAAGGCTGTCGACCAAGACACCGGTAAGGACAAGGAAGCCGCAGAAAGCGCGGACGCGGAATAAGTCCCTCTCCTTCAGGGATTTTCTGTCACACTGAAGAAGGCCGCCCAATCGGGCGGCCTTTTTTTGTTACGCCATCGAGACGATTTCTCGAAAAAGGCGAATATATTCAGCGCACTCAGCATACGAACAAAATTTTTGTGCTCCTGTAGCCCACTTTTTTGATTGACACATAACTGTCATATTTCAAATCATGCACTATGTTACAGAAATATGACAAACTTCGCGCCCCGTCGCTGCTGGCTTTGGCGGCAGCAGGCGCCGCAATTATGGCCCTCCCCGCGGCCGCAGAAACGGCCTGCGACCTTTCCGATGGATACGGCCAGGACGTCGTTTCCTACGTTCACGAAGTCGAAGCATGCCTAAGCGCCTCGGACGCCTTCTCGGCCGAACGCGAAACCGCAATTATCGAATTGAGCAACAAGACCCGTACCGACGCCGGGCTCGACCCGCTTGAGCGCAGGGCCTCACTCGACCAGGCTGCCCGCGCCCACGCCCTGGACATGGCCGAGCGCAACTATGCCGGTCATAGCGACCTGGAAGGACGTGGACATGTTTACCGGATGCGCGCGCTCGACCGGCAGGTTCTGGCAAGCGCTACAGGTGCAAACGTTGTGGTTCTCAGCGCAGAAGCGACAGCGGGAGAGATTTACGCCTCGATCATTTCCGACGAAGTGAACGCTGCCAACCTCGCGCGCGGCGGCTTTAACGCCACTGGCCTCGGCGTCGCTGAAGCGGATGGCCGGATCTATGTCGTCCAAATGCTCACAACAGTCGACGGAGAGCTCGAAACACCACTCCCTTTGCAACTCGCCGGAGCGACGAGCGTCCAGACACGCGTGACTGAGGATTATTTCCGCACTGCCGGCTGGAATCTCACCGATGAGGCCGGCAATCGCCTCGCTGGCGGCCAGCTGATGCGGGTTCCAGCAGAGAGCTTCGATACTTCCGGCAATGCCTATCTCGACATTCTTGTCGAATTGAACGCTGACACATACGTGCTGCGCGGACCGATCGTCAGCAAGTAAGACCATCTCCTCCCCGGACGAGAGCCTCGTCCACAAAAAAGGGCGCCTTCTGATGGAGGGCGCCCTTTCTGATTTCTGGGACGCCCCAGTCAGATCTAGTCGAGATCGCGCTTCACTTCCGGTCGATTGAAGATCGCATCCATATAGGCGCCGTCGTCGTAGGAGTGGTCAGCGATGAAGTGCAGCTGCGGGGTAAACTTCATTTCGATCCGTTTCCCAAGCTGGCCGCGAATAAATGCCGACGCCCTGTTTAGAGCCTTGGCGAGCTTGTCCTGTTCCGCTGGATCCGTCACGCCGAGAGGCGAGCAGAATACGTGGGCATGTTTCAGGTCGGGGGACGTGCGAACTTCGCCAATCGTGACATTCACACCCTGCAGCTCCGGGTCGCGAAATTCCTCACGCATCAGAACTTCAGTCAGGGCGTGACGCACCAGCTCTCCGGCCTGCAACTGACGCTGGGACGGTTCAAGACTTGCCGGATCCGGCTTCTTTCGGTTGCGCGCCATGGGGAACTCCTTGCTTCAGCCGCATCTTGAATGCGCGGGCGGCGCCCTTGTCCTTCGCAAACCACTTGTCAGGTACGATCACTGGATCGGCGCCATCAAACAGGATCAGCGTATAGGAGCGACGAGTGCGCACCGCCGTCACGGCCGACCAGGCGATGCGGGTTTCAACCGCGCCCCTGATGATGTGCAAGCCTTCCGGAGCAAGGTCAATCTCTGTTTCAGTATCGGTCTCTCCTGCCCGTCCCGCGCCGTGCCGGTAGGACCAGCGCACGAAGATCAGGTACCAGACGATGCCCGCCATCGCCGCCATCAGTGAGGACAGTAGCCAGAGCCAATAGTCGGAGATCGGGGTCGTATCGAGCGTATTGCGGGAAACGAGCGCCATACCAGCCGAGATCACCGGCGCCGTAACGCCAGCATAGTAGAGCGCCGTCGGTCCGATGTTCGACGAACGGGTCTCGTTCACGAGCCGCTTTGTATCTTTCTCCCGCAACTTGCCACGAGCGCGGATAACCGGCTCCGTGTCGTTCGCGGGCAAAGGGTTGGATGCGGTAAGCTTCATGGCTGCTGCGAAGGTCTCATGCGAAGTTTAACCGCAGACGAAAAAAGCCGGGAAAACTCCCGGCTTCTCTCAATAATGTGCTGGATCTGAAATGACCTAGTCGAGCGTACGCTCAACCATCTCAACTTCGAAACACTCGATCTTGTCGCCTTCGCGAATGTCTTCGTACTTCTCGAAGGCCATACCGCACTCCATGCCGGAGGTAACTTCAGGCACTTCGTCCTTGAAGCGCTTGAGCGTCTTGAGCTTGCCTTCGTGAATGACGACATCGTCGCGCAGGAGGCGAACGCCGCAACCACGTTTGACGACGCCTTCGCTGACTTTACAGCCTGCAACCTTGCCAGTCTTCGTGATGTTGAAGACCTCGAGAATGTCGGCGTAACCGATGAAGGTTTCGCGCTTCTCTGGCGCCAGCATGCCCGAAAGCGTGTTACGCACATCGTCGATGAGGTTGTAGATCACCGAATAATAGCGGATCTCCACGCCTTCACGTTCTGCTAGCTCACGCGCTTGCTTGTTCGCACGAACATTGAACGCGAACACAGGCGCATTGGACGATTTGGCGAGCAGGATGTCGCTCTCTGAAATACCGCCCGCGGCACCGTAGATGACGTTGGCTCGAACTTCTTCGTTCGACAGCTGCTCGACCGATTGCTTGATCGCCTCGACAGACCCCTGAACGTCGCCTTTCACGACCAGCGGCAGCTCGGAAACCTCTGTATCCTTCATGGAATTCATCAGGGATTCGAGCGATGCCCTTGCCGATGCAACACCCGTTTTCTGGCGCTCCATACGGTTACGGTACTCGGTGATTTCGCGTGCACGGCCTTCGGTATCGACGACATTGAACATGTCGCCCGGTTCCGGCGCACCGTCGAGGCCGAGAATCTCGACCGGGACAGCTGGACCGGCGTCCTTGAGCTGTTGACCGCGCTCATTGATAAGCGCGCGGACCTTGCCCCACTGCTTACCTGCAACGACAATTTCACCGCGCTTGAGCGTACCGCGATTGACGAGAACCGTCGCGACAGGGCCGCGGCCCTTGTCGAGCTGGGACTCGACCACGATGCCGTCGGCTTCACGGTCGGGGTTCGCCATCAGTTCGAGCAGTTCCGCCTGAAGCGTGATCGCTTCGGTCAGCTCTTCAAGTCCCGTCCGCTCGGTCGCGGAGACTTTGATCGCCTGGACTTCACCGCCCATGGATTCGACCTGGATGTCGTGCTGCAACAACTCGGTGAGAACATTGTCCGGATTGGCGTCCGGCTTGTCACACTTGTTGACTGCAACAATGATCGGCACTTCAGCCGCCTTGGCGTGCTTAATGGCCTCGATCGTCTGAGGCATGACACCATCGTCAGCCGCGACCACGAGGATCACGATATCAGTTACGTTCGCACCACGGGCCCGCATTGCTGAGAACGCTGCGTGGCCCGGCGTATCGAGGAAGGTGATCTTGTCACCCGATCCCAGCTGGACCTGATACGCACCGATATGCTGCGTAA
>JAYZBJ010000114.1:0-4581 GCA_036338795.1 Pseudomonadota bacterium
TTTCGTCTGGTCTTGAGGTCGGCGATCGCGTGGTATCGCGCGGCGCGTATCTCGTACATCTCGCCGCTTCGGGGCCTGCCGAAGCCGGTCACGGCCACGCGCACTAGGACGAGCCCATGATTACCCAAACCGTCAAGGCTTCGCTCACCCATCGGCTGTTCGTGCTGATTGCCGCCGCCGGCCTCCTGGTCTGGGGCGCTTATCAGACGATGCGTATGCCCGTCGATGTGTTCCCCGACCTGACAGCGCCGACAGTCGCTGTCGTCGCAGAAGCCCACGGCATGGCGCCGGAAGAAGTCGAAACGCTGATCACATTCCCTGTGGAGACGGCGCTCAATGGCTCATCAGGCGTGCGCCGCGTGCGGTCATCCACTTCAGTCGGTAGTGCCATTGTCTGGGTCGATTTCGAGTGGGGCACCGACATTTATCGCGCCCGCCAGATTGTCTCCGAGAAGCTCCAACTGGTGCAGGACAGCCTGCCACCAGACGTGCCCCCGCCGGTTCTCGCGCCTGTGTCCTCGATCATGGGCGAGATCATGTTCATCGCGCTGAAGTCGGACCGGCATGATGCCATGGAGCTGAAGACCGCTGCGGACTGGACGCTGCGCCGCCGGCTGCTCGCCGTCCCGGGTGTAGCCCAGGTCATTCCAATTGGTGGGGATACGAAGCAGTATCAGGTCACTGTCGATCCTGCGCGCCTGTCTGCCTACGGCCTCACGCTTGAGGAAGTAACCGAAGCCGTCAGCACGACGAACCAGAATTCGTCTGCCGGCTTCGTTGATCAGGGCGGGCAGGAATACCTCATCACCGGCATCGGCCGCGCCGAACGCGTTGACGATATTGCAGCGACGTCTGTTGCTGTTCGCAACGGTGTGTCTGTGCTCGTGAGAGACGTGGCCACCGTCGAAATTGGTCCGGCTCTGAAACGCGGCACCGGCTCGCACAACGGGGAAGATGCCGTCGTGCTCGGCATCCAGAAGCAGCCAGATACAAACACGCTTAGTCTCACCGAAGAAATCGACCGCGTTCTTGCTGAGACAGAAGCGAGCCTTCCGGAAGGCATGCGGATCGAGACCAACACATTCCGTCAGTCCAACTTCATCTCGGTCGCCGTCGAAAATGTGGCGCATGCCCTGCGTGATGGAGCGATCCTGGTTATCGTGATTGTGTTTGCGTTCCTGATGAGCTGGCGAGCAACACTGATCTCGCTGCTAGCTATTCCGCTTTCGCTGGTGGTCACAATCCTGATCCTTCAGGCTATGGGTGCGAGCATAAACACCATGACGCTCGGCGGCATGGCCATCGCGCTCGGTGCGCTTGTCGATGACGCGATCATTGTTGTCGAGAACGTCACCAGACGCCTTCGCGAGAACCGGGCGAATGGAGAACGCCGCGCGATCCTGCCTGTGGTCGCCGAAGCCACGCGAGAGATTCAGGGGTCAATTGTATTCGCGACGCTGATCATAATGCTCGTCTTCCTGCCGCTCTTCTTCCTGTCGGGCGTCGAAGGCCGCCTGTTGCAGCCGCTTGGCCTCGCTTACGTGATCGCTCTTGCAGCGTCTCTGCTGGTCGCCGTAACGGTTACGCCGGCTTTGTCGGCGATCCTTATGCCGAAGGAGGGCGGCGTAAAAGCGGCCCTCGATCCATGGTTGTCTCGCAAGGTGAAGGAAGCCTATGGTCCGGTGCTTGCTGGCACGGTGCAACGCTGGAAGATCCTGAGTGCGTTCTCCATTGGTGGATTGATTGCCGCCACGGCTTTCCTCGGCATGGCCGGTCGCTCCTTCCTGCCAGACTTCAATGAAGGCAGTCTGACGGTCAGTGCCGTCACCCTGCCAGGCACGTCGCTGTCGCAGTCCGATGAACTCGGCCAGCTGGTCGAGCAGATCATTCTTGAGCAACCGGAAGTGGTCTCGACCGTCCGCCGTACGGGCCGCGCCGAGCTGGACGAGCACGCCCAGGCGGTGAGCGCGTCGGAGATCGAAGTGGCGCTCCGAATGGGCGACCGTTCGAAGGAACGGTTCCTTGAAGACCTCAGAGCGTCGTTCACCAGCGTTCCAGGCATGAACATCACGATTGGACAGCCGATCTCGCACCGGATCGACCATATGTTGTCGGGGACGCGGGCCAATATTGCGGTGAAGCTGTTCGGTGAGGACCTGTACGAGCTTCGCCGTCAGGCAGAAACCATCCGCGCCTCAATGGAAGATGTGCCGGGCGTTGTCGATCTCTCTGTCGAACAGCAAGCCGACGTGCCGACACTGACGGTCGACTTTCAGCGCCAGGTCATTGGTCAGTACGGCCTGACGACGGGCGAAGTCTCCGAGATGATTGAAGCGGCCTTTGCGGGCGCTGAAGTGAGCCGTGTGCTGGAGGGAAGCGCCGCCTTCGATCTTGTCGTGCGCTATGACCACAACGCCAAGGCGAACCTTGATGCCGTGCGCGAAACCCGCTTCGTTACGCCCACGGGTGCCGAGGTTCCCCTGAAAGCCCTCGCCGACATTCGCCGGGACCGTGGGCCGAACACGATCAGCCGCGAAAATGGGGCAAGGAAGATTGTCATCATGGCCAATGTGGCAGGCCGCGACCTGCTGAGCACGGTGAACGATATTCGCGAAAACATTGAGAACCAGGTCGATCTGCCCTCTGGCTATTATGTCGAGTATGGCGGCCAGTTCGAAAGCGCCAATGCGGCGACGAGCCGGCTGACAATCCTCTCGATCGGTGTTGTGATCGGGGTGTTCGTCCTGCTTTATATGGCGTTCAACTCCGCGCGCGATGCGACACTCGTCATGGTGAACCTGCCGCTCGCGCTCATTGGCGGCGTCGCGGGAGTCTACCTCTCAGGTGGTGTGCTGTCGGTCGCCTCGATCATTGGCTTTATTACGCTTTTCGGGATCGCAACGCGGAACGGCGTGATGCTCGTTGCCCATATCCGGCATCTGGTCGATTCCGGCAAAGTGCCTGACTTTCTGTCTGCCGTCCGCCAGGGGGCGATGGAGCGGCTGGTGCCGATCCTCATGACGGCGCTTGCTACAGCACTTGCGCTCGTGCCGTTAGCACTTCGCGCAGGCGAGCCGGGAAGCGAAATCCAGTCGCCCATGGCGATGGTGATCCTGTGCGGCCTGACAACCTCGACCATACTCAACATGATCGTCCTGCCCGCGCTCTATGCGCGCTTTGGCGAACGCCATGCGCGGCACGGACCCGTTGATGAGGATGCCGCTGTCCCGCAACCGGCTGAATAGACACAAGCAACCGATTACTGAACACGTCTGGAGATACCAATGAAACTCGCTTCTTCCTCGCGCCAGGCGCTTCTCGCGTCGCTCGGTGTTCTTGCTCTTGCCGCTGCTGGATGCTCACAAGGACAGGCGGACGATGACGATCATGGTCACGCGCACGAGAATGGTGAAGCCCACGAGCATGAAGGTGACGATCACGCACGTGATGGCAAAGATGATCACGCTCATGAAGGCGATGATCATGGACACGAGCGCGGGGACGGTGCTGGCGAACATCAGCACGCTGCCAGCACGGGCGAACCGACTTTGGGGTTCTCACTGACGCAGATGCCAGCCGCAGGCGAGCCACTCACCGTCTCTCTGATCCTCAATGGACCCGATGGGCAAGCGGTCACGGCTGACGACATGACGGCGACGCACGGGGAAAAGCTGCACGTCATTATCGTTGATGAAGGACTGGAAGACTTTATCCGCCTCCACCCGGCACCTGGCGCGGATGGCAATTTCGATATTACCTTCACGCCGGAATACGCACGTACTTATCGCGTCTGGACCCGCTATGCCCTCGCAACTGGCGAAGACGCGCACGGCCACGACCACAAGGATGACCATCACCATCATGATGATGAGGAAGACGCAGCGGCTGGCGAAGTCGTACTTTCTGATGCGCTCATCATCGGCGAAGAGGATGCTCCCGATCTGGCGGCCGACGCCCTCCTGACCGCCACTGAGGGCGACCTGCAATACGCATTGAACCTTCCTGGCGACATCCAGGCGGGTCAGCCGGTCACACTCACCGTATCCGTGTCAGAGGCTGATGGAGCGCCATTCGAGGCCCTCGAGCCGCTCATGGACTCTTTCGGGCATCTCGTCGGTTTCAATCAGAGTGCCACGCAGATGATCCATGCGCACCCAACCGGCGCGCATCCGCACGGGACGAACTCGCGTAGCGGACCTGATCTTCAATTCGAGACCACATTCGAGACGCCCGGCCCCCATCGCCTGTTCCTGCAGACCAGGGCAAACGGCTAAGAAGCCAGCGTGCCATTCACCATCAATGTCGTGCCATGATCGGGACTGTTGCAGAAGCGACTCTAAGGGGCTTAAGAATGCAGAAGCTAATGACCGGCCTCGCATCGATTCTGCTGCTTGGTGCCTGCGCAAACGGCGGTCCATTTGCGCCGCTTTCGGAGGACCAAAGATCAGCACTAGTGGAGACGTGCGGACAAATTCCAGGCTCGTCCCGCATCAAAGCAGCCGAGTCACCGCGCAAGATCAGCTACCGGATGTGCAAGAAGAGCTTACTTAACGAATTAGAGGCCGATAAAATCGCTAAACC
>JAYZBJ010000115.1:0-8541 GCA_036338795.1 Pseudomonadota bacterium
GTCCTTCGGGCTGGACACCACAGCCACGACCACCGGTGCGCGCAGGAGAAGTGCCTTTGTGTCTTCAACGGCTTTCTCGGTCGCGTGCGGGTTTTCTTCCAGTTGAACTTTCGCGGCCGCTTCACCGAAGGCGGTGCGGGCATCACCCTCCAACACGATAAACCGCCAGGGGGACAGGCGCCGGTGGTCCGGCACCCGCGTGGCGGCAGCAAGTATGGAGTCAAGCGTCTTCGCGTCGGGTCCCGGATCGCTAATCGCCGCCTTGTTGGCTGAACGTCTAAGCGCAAGGAAATCTCGAGCGGATTCTGATGGGCGTGTGGCCGGCATGGTTTCGCCGACAGAGGGTGCGGAAGGGAAGATCTCGGTCATGGCCGCTAGATAGGTCTCGACGGTGAGAATTGATAGCGCCGCGGCGAGAATTTTGCAGATGCGACCTATTCGCAGGAAGGTGCTTTAGAGAGTGGAAGTAAACGGTGTTCACTAATTGAACACCCTTTTCTTTCTATGCGGTTTGCGCTATGTAGCCTGAAGGTCCGGAAAGCCAAGTTCCCCATGGATGACGAGCTTCATACCCCCGCAGAGAGACGGCGCATCCGCGTCCGCAGCGCCATTCTCGAAGCGGCAGAACGCGTCTTCGCTAAGGAAGGCGAGGCGGGTCTGTCCATCCGCAGGATTGCCGATGAGATCGATTATTCTCCAGCCGCCATCTACAAGTATTTTGGCTCAAAGGATGAGCTGATTGATGAACTCAAGGAGGCGTTCTTCGGGCGAATTCTCGAGAGCGTCGGCCAGATCATTGATCGCAACGAGGCGTTTCCGCAGCGCGCGCGCAAGTGCGTAGCCGGGTATGTTCGCACGGCGCTGGAAAAGCCGCATCACTATGCAGCGGCCTTTTCAGGCACTGCGCCAGCAGAGCCTTCGATGCCAGACGTCAGCGAATTTCAAAAATCCAACCGCGCGCGTGCCTTCGCCATCCTTACGGAGATGGTCGACGAAGGTCTGCAGACCGGGAGCTTCAGGACGAGCTTCTCCCGCGAGGACGCGGCCAAGTCCATCTGGGCTTCCATGCACGGGCTTGCGGCCATGATTGCCCACTTTCCGAATTTCCCGTCCATGGCAGCTATCCCGAGCGATATGAGCCAGGACGAATTCATCCAATTTCATGCCGACCTTGTCATCCGCAGCCTGGAAACATCTCCAGGGGCTACGGCAGTAGGCAATAGCGGGAGCGCCTGATGCAGGACCCTTATGAAATCGAAGAGAAAGAACCGCGGCCAAGCCTCTGGAAAGGGATGGTTTTCCTGCTGGTGATCGCTCTCGCCGTGGCAGGGCTCGCGGCTTTTGTCATGTCGCAGCGCTCGAGCGAAGGGCCTTTGGTCATTACGGAAGAACCCACACCGCTTGGTGTCGACGTGATTGAGGCGCAGCTTCTGGCGTCGCTCGACCTGAACGAGAAATTCAGCGGGCTCGTTACGGCCAAGCGAACCAGCCAACTCGGCTTTCAGGGCGGTGGACGTATCGCGGCGCTGAACGTGGATATTGGTGACCGGGTGACGAAGGGCCAGTCTCTCGCCGTTCTGGATACCCGCGCACTCCGATCACAACTCGCCTCTGCAGAGGCGCAGATTGACGAGGCGGTGGCGGCCCATTCGCTTGCCATGTCGACGGTCGAGCGTCAGCAGGCCCTCCAGCAAAAGGGGCACGTGGCACAGCAGCGTGTCGATGAAGCGGTTGCGCAGGCATCGACCGCCGATGCACGAACGCTTTCCGCCAGGGCGCAGGCACAAGCCCTTCGCGTGCAGATTGATCTCTCCCAGATTTCCGCGCCGTTTGCGGGCGTCATCACAGAGCGGATGTACGATGAAGGCGCAATCGCGGCGCCCGGCGCACCGGTCTTCGAACTCGTGGAAACCGAAGCGCTCGAAGCGCGCATCGGTCTCCCATCGGCGCTCGCGGCCGAACTTGAGCTGGATGAAATTTACACACTGATAGGCGACAGGGGCGAACTCGAAGCGTCGCTGCGCTCGGTCACGGGTGTTATCAATGCCGGCCAGCGAACGGTGACGAGCGTGTTCGACATCATCGACCCGGAGGCGGTTTCGGTGGGCGCGGTGGTTCGGCTGGAGCTATCGCGCGAAGTGAATGAGCCGGGCCTCTGGGTGCCGGTTTCCGCCCTGTCAGAAGGGCAACGCGGCCTGTGGTCTCTCTACATTGCCCGTAAGGACGGTGAGCATTGGACTGTTCGGCCGGGACTTGTTGAGATCATCCAGAGCGAGGGCGACGAAGCTTTTGTGCGCGGCGCCGTATCGGACGGTGATCTCATCATCACGGACGGCCTTCAACGCATCACACCCGGTCAACGCGTGCTGCCGCGCCTCGACCAGACTGCCCGCACCTCAGAAGAGGGATAGGCCGACATGCGTTCGCTGTTTTACCGACTGCCGCGCCTCAGCATCCTTTTTATCCTGGTTATCGTGGCGGGTGGAATCGGATCGATCCTTTCGCTTGGCCGTCAGGAAGATCCAACACTCGTCGAGCGGTATGGCTATATCCTGACAATCCTGCCGGGCGCGGACGCTGAGCGCGTTGAGGCCACTGTCACCGATCCGATCGAGTCTGCCATTCTCGAATTGCCGGAAGTCTCCGAGGTTCAATCGGTGTCGCGGTCCAGCGTGTCGCAGATATCGGTCGAGATTGATGAAGGTCTCAGTGAGGCGGAAGTTGACGATGCCTGGACGTTGATCCGGTCACAGGTCGAGGGAGCCCGCGCAGGCCTGCCATCAGGCACGAGCATCCCCGAAGTGAACCGCATGTATGTCGGCGCGTCGACCATACTGGTCGGGCTTGTCTGGGAAGGAGAGGGCGAAGCCGAACTCGCCGTGATGTCGCGCTATGCGCGAAACCTGTCAGACCGCTTCCAGAACCTCTCCGGAACCGAAGAAACAGAGATTTTCGGACTGCCGAGCGAAGAGGTCAGGGTGGTCATCGACCCACAATCCCTGGCGGCTGCTGGGCTGTCGATGAGCGACGCGGCACGCCTGATCAGTGCTGCAGATTCCAAGACACCTGCGGGGCAGGTCAGGGGAGACCGGTCGAATGTCGGCATTGAAGTTGGCGGTGCTTTCGATGGAATAGCCCGCATCCGGTCCGTCCCACTACTGCAGCGCGGGGACGGTACCGCGCTCCGCGTCGGGGATATAGCAGACGTCAGCAAGGGGATCGAAGACCCGGCGGCTGTCGCGAATTTTACAGATAACAAGAGATCAATCGTTGTCGGCGTCTTTATCCAGCCGAACCAGCGCGTAGACCTTTGGGCCGAGAAGGCGCGTGAGCTCGTTGCTGAATTCGAGGCAGGATCGCCCGATGAGATTGATGTCCGCATCCTCTTCGATCAGAGCAGTTATACCGAATCCCGGCTGAATGGACTTGCGCAGAATCTGCTCGTGTCTGCGCTGATTGTTTTTCTGGTCCTGTTCCTTGTCATGGGCTGGCGCGCTGCCATCGTGGTTGGGGCAGCATTGCCGCTGACGGTGGCGCTCGTCCTTATCCTGTTCAACGTGTTCGGCTATCCGCTGCACCAGATGTCGGTGACGGGGCTGGTAATTTCGCTCGGTTTGCTGATCGACAATGCTATCGTCGTGTTCGACGAGTACGATCAGGAGCGGGCGCGCGGACACTCCGTTGTCGAGGCGATCGAGATTGCTGTTGGCAAGCTTTTCGGCCCGCTATTCGCGTCGACGCTGACGACTGCACTCGCTTTTGCGCCTATTGCGTTCATGCCGGGTGCGGCCGGCGAATTTATCGGCATGATTGGCGTGTCCGTGATCTTCGCCGTCTCGACCTCATTCATGCTGGCAATGACCATCACGCCCTTCCTGGCTGGGCGACTGGACCGCAAGCGGCAGCCCGGCGAAAAGAAAAACTGGTTCCGTGATGGCATCTCGCTGGACGTCCTGACTGATGGTTACCGCTGGACAATCGGCACTGTTCTTCGGTTGCCGATTCTCGGCATCCTGATCGGTCTCGTACCAACGGTGACGGGCTTCATGTTGGGGGGAAATCTCCCACTCCAGTTTTTCCCGCAGACCGAACGTGATCAGTTTCAGGTCGAAATTACACTGCCGCCCACAGCGACCATCCATGAAGCGCGCCGCGCCGCCAATCGGGCGACCGACCTTCTTTATTCCTACCCAAATGTGGAGATGGTGAACTTCACGCTCGGTGAGGCGTCGCCGCGCGTCTACTATAACTCATTCAACAATACGCAGGGCGTTCCCGGCTTCGCGTCCGGCTGGGTGCAGCTGACGGACAGCATGTCCACGCGGATCATGGTGCGCGACATACAGGATACCTTGCGCGAAGAGTTTCCCGACGCCCAATTCCTGGCCTTGCCGTTTGAACAGGGACCGCCTGTTGATGCGCCGATCGAGTTCTTCATTCAGGGCAATAATCTCGAGACGTTGAACGCAATTGGCAATGAGGCGCGCCGCATCCTGTCAGGTGTTCCGGGCATCACGTATACGCAGGCGAGCCTGCAGCTTGGTGCGCCCGTCGTGACCATTCGGGCCGATGAGGCTGCTACGGCGATGTCTGGCGAACGTCTTGTCGAACTCGCCAACGATTTGCGCGCAGAACTGGAAGGCGTCCCCGCAGGATCGATCCTCGAAGGAATCGAAGAGGTGCCTGTCCGCGTGATTGCGCCGGCAGAAAGGCGGTCTGAACTGGCTGACCTTCGCTCCAAGACCATTGGTAACGGTCCATCCGGAACGGGCGCGCCGATTGCCTCTCTCGGTGAGATCACGTTGGATCCCCAGACGGCGGTCATCACCCGGCTGCAGGGGCGCCGTGTGAACCAGATTTACGGCTTCACCGAACCATACTCCTTGCCGCCGCCGGTGATGGCGAAATTCCAGACAGCAATTGAAGAGGCGGGGTTCGAGCCGCCGCCTGGCTATGAAATCATCATTGGCGGCGAGGAGGAAACCCGAAGCGAAGCGATGGGAAATCTTGCATCGCTAGCTGTGCCTCTGATTATTATCATGGCTGGCGCTGTTGCTCTCGTTTTCAACTCTTTCCGCATGGCGCTGCTGATCCTGACCACGGGGGCCATGTCGGTCGGCCTCGCCTTTGGTGGCGTATGGATGTTCAACCTGCCAATGGGCTTTAATGCGATCGTTGGATCGCTTGGCCTGCTCGGTATCTCCATCAACAGCTCGATTGTGGTGCTCTCATTATTGCAGGGGAATGCTGCTGCGCGCCGGGATGATGTGATCGCACAGCGCGAAGTGGTGGTGGCCGCGACCCGGCACATCGTCGCAACGACGCTGACAACGATGGGTGGTTTCGTTCCCATTATCCTTACGGGAGATGTCTTCTGGCTTCCTCTGGCAACGGCAATTGCTGGGGGCGTGGCTGGCTCGGCGCTCCTGGCGCTGTACTTTGCGCCTGCCGTGTTTCGCATCATGACGATGCGGCCTGCCTTGAGGTCGTGGCGGTACATGACCGGCAAGGGCTGGGCGAATCCGTACGCAGCACAACCGGCGGAATAGTTGCTGGCGCATAGCGATCCTTAACCGCCTGATCAGTATTTTCGGCAATCAACGCATCAGAGTCAGCGGATTGAGGGAAACTGTCGAAGATGGCGAGTGAAGGTGCGCTTCAGCTTGGTGAGATCGATCCTCCGCGTTGGCGCGTGCTCGTCCACGGTTCGGAGTATGGGCCGTACACGCTCGGCCAGATGCAGGCTTTCGTTCGCGAGCGTCGCATTGGCCCGGGCAGTCTCGTGTCTGGACGCGAGGAAGAAGACTTCTCAGCAGCCAGCGAGCACGACGATCTGCGCGCAATGTTCGAGACCAGTGGCCGGGCTGAGAGCGAAGACGCGAATGAGCCGTCCAACTATCTGGTGATCGCCCGTTTGTCCGGTACCGGCGTCATGCAATTCATTGGCGCGCTGAACCGCCTCGGCAAATTTGCCGAAGTCATGCCGGGTGTGTGGACGCTGCGGTCGAAAGCACGCCAGGCCCGGGTCCGTGAGCGTTTGCAAGCGACCGTCGGGCCGGGCGAGCAGGTCATGATCGCCAACGCGACAACTGGCCGGCTGGCATGGCTGAACCTCGGCCCGGAGGCCGATGTTCATATCCGCCGCGTCTGGGACGCGTCCCTTGAGGATGACAAGGGTTAGGCTGGTTCGCTGATCTCGGCCGGCACGGGTGCCGGCTTTCCGAGGATCATGTCGGCCGCTTTTTCCGCGACCATGATCGTTGGCGCGTTGGTGTTGCCGCCAATCAGTGTTGGCATCACCGAGGCATCGACCACACGCAGACCCTCGACGCCGCGAACCTTGAGTTCACCGTCAACCGGGGCGGCATCATCGATGCCCATGCGAACCGTGCCCACTGGATGGTAGATAGTTTCGCCGTACTCGCGGATAAACGCGTCGATTTCAGCGTCGGATTTCACTGATTCGCCAGGCATGTACTCCTCACCACGGAACGAGCCGAAAGCCTCCTGCGCGGCGATCTCGCGGCTCATCTTGACCCCCTCCCGCATGGCGCGGCGGTCTTCTTCGGTTGCCCGGTAGTTCGGGTCGATCAACGGATGATCGAAAGGATCGCCGCTTGTGAGCGTGACCGAGCCTCGGCTTTCGGGCCTCAACTGGCAGGCATGGATAGTGAAGCCATCGTCAGTCACTTGCGTACGCCCATGATCGACCATCATGGCATTCACATAATGAAGCTGCAGGTCCGGCCGATCGAGCCCTTCGCGAGATTTCAGGAAGGCGCCAGCCTGCAGGAAATTGTCTCGGCCGGGGCCCTGCTTGCGGATCAGGTAGTTGAGGCCAACCGCGATCTTTTTCAGGCCGGCCTGTTTGGAGTGGGCAGAGAGTTTCTGTGTCATACGGTGGACGACAGATACGTCGAGGTGATCCTGCAGGTTACGGCCCACTTCCGCACGCTCGGCGATGAGCGGAATGCCGAACTGGCGTAGTTCCTCTTCCGGGCCGATGCCCGAAAGTTTGAGGATCTGAGGCGACTGGACAGCACCAGCGCACAGGATCACTTCCTTGCGTGCTTCAATGCGCTCTGGCTCTGCACCCTTTTTCGCAACAACTTCAACGCCGTGAGCGCGGCCACCACGAAACACGACCTTGCTGACCAGCGCGGTCGACCGCACGGTCAGGTTCTTTCGCGTATCGACGATCGGCCGAAGGAATGCGAACGAGGCACTCCATCGTTCGCCGTCATTTATTGTGCGCTGGTATGGGCCCATGCCTTCCTGCTGGGCGCCATTGAAATCATTCGTGACGGGATGACCGGCTTGTTGGCCAGCTTTGATGAATGCGCCGTAGGTCGTTGAATCCAGTGGGCTTTCCTCGACCACGAGCGGGCCTTCGGTGCCATGATGCATCGACTGCTCGCCGCGATACCCTTCGGAGCGCCGGAAATAGGGCAGAACGTCTGCATATCCCCAGCCGGTCAGGCCGGACTGACGCCATTGATCGTAGTCACGTGCGTGGCCGCGAATGTAGATCATGCCATTGATGGAGGACGATCCGCCCCAGCCCTTGCCGCGCGGCCACCAGAGCTTGCGGTTGTTCATGTGCTCCTGCGGCGTCGTGTAGAAGCCCCAATTGTGCGGGTTTTCCTGTTTGATCAGGCTGCCAACGCCGGCAGGCATGCGAACCATCAGGCTCTTATCCTTGCCGCCCGCTTCCACAAGGCAAACAGACACACTGGGATCAGCGCTCAGGCGGTTTGCAAGAACGCACCCCGCGCTGCCTGCACCGACAATGACGTAATCGTAGCTTTCGTTCTGGGACACGCTGAATTCCTCCTCCGCGATTCTGCGCCGCTTCATTCGTGACGATAGTGTCAGTTTTTGACAAAGCTTCAACCATTTATGAACGCCCGCTGAATAGCTTGTGTGTTGCGGCCAACGTGCGCCGGGTCCGGGGTGGGACGATGGAGATGCGTCTTGCAGAGCAGCATGAAGCCAAAGGTCCAACCGCTGATGCGCAAGGATCTCAAAAAAGACCGGCGGGCAAACGTCCGCGTCGACCTTGCACTTAATGGCCGGTTTCTGAGCGAGGGGTCGCAGGATCATGGCCTCCTGACGCGCAATATCTCATTCGGCGGTGCTGAGCTCGTCTCCAACATTGCGCCTGAAATCAATTCGGCTGTTATCTGTTACCTGGATGACCTTGGCCGACTTGAGGCAGAGGTCGTCCGGAAGACCGAGCAGGGGTTTGCGGTTCGCTTTAATGTTTCTCCGCGCAAGCGTGACAAGATTGCTGATCGGCTTACCTGGCTAGCCAATTACAAGCAGCTTGGTCTTGATGATGAGCGAGAAGCGCCGCGCTATGCTGGCGGTGGCCCGGCTCTGGTGACCCGTGCCGATGGACGGGTCCTGCAATGCCGTACCATCGATATTTCCCTTGCGGGTGCGGCATTCGAGGCCGACGGGCCGGCGCCTTCAATCGGCGAAATCGTGAGCGTAGGCAATCTACGCGGCGAAGTCG
Source organism: Pseudomonadota bacterium (assembly GCA_036338795.1). Classification (GTDB taxonomy): domain Bacteria; phylum Pseudomonadota; class Alphaproteobacteria; order Caulobacterales; family Hyphomonadaceae; genus Henriciella. The sequence goes on from JAYZBJ010000115.1 coordinate 8,519, forward strand.
TCCGCACACTCCGCACAGGCTTT
>JAYZBJ010000116.1:0-3541 GCA_036338795.1 Pseudomonadota bacterium
GCCCGTTAGCACGAAGAATATTGCATCGCCAAGGGCTGTGACTGTTCGGTGAAGCAACCGTTAGATCATCGCCATGCCGCCATTGACGTGCAATGTCTGGCCTGTGACGTAAGCTGCTTCATCCGATGACAGGTAGACGACTGCGCCCGCAATGTCTCCACCCTGTCCCAGTTTTCCTGCTGGAATCTGGCCCAGAAGCGCCTCTTTCTGGGCGTCTGGAAGCACATCTGTCATTGGCGACTGGATGAATCCGGGGGCGACGCAGTTCGCGGTGATTCCCCGGCTGGCGACTTCTTGGGCCATGGATTTGGTGAAGCCGATCATGCCCGCCTTCGACGCGCAATAATTGGCCTGGCCCGGATTTCCGGTGACGCCGACGATCGACGTGATGCCGATGATTCGGCCGTGGCGACGCTTCATCATGCCCCGCATGCAGGACTTGGCGAGGCGATAATAGGAGCCAAGATTGACGTTGATCACGTCATTCCAGTCATCATCCTTCATCCGCATCAGCAGGCCGTCGCGGGTGATACCCGCATTGGCGACGAGGATGTCGAGCGGGCCGATTGCCTCTTCAGCTCGGCCAACCAGGCCATCGACTGAGTCAGCGTCGGACAGATTGGCGGTCACGACAGCGGCTTCGCCCGGAAGGCTGGCCTTCACCTCTTCGAGCACGCCTTCACGCGTACCCGACAGGGCAACTTTCGCACCCGCTTCGGACAGGGCTTTCGCAATCGCGCTGCCAATGCCACCAGAGGCACCGGTTACGAGCGCCGTGCGGCCGGTCAGATCAAACATGGGAAAGGTCCTTCTTCAGGAGACGGTCTTTTATGTGACGACCCTTGTCGCCTTAGCCAAGGCGTTCTGCAACTGATTCGACATCTTCGGGCGTGCCCAATGTCAGCCCTTCAATCTCTTTTGCGGTGCGCCGGTTCATGACCGAGAGCACTTTACCGGCCCCCGCTTCGACGGTCAGCGCAACGCCCTGGCCGGCCATGAACTGGACACTCTCACGCCAGCGCACCTGACCGGTCACCTGCTCGACCAGCTGCGTGCGGATCGCATCGGGGTCGCTTGTGACGGCCGCGGTGACATTGGCAATCAGCGGCGCGGCAGGCGCCTTGATCTCGATTTCAGCAAGCGCTTTCATCATCTGGTCGGCAGCCGGCTGCATCATCGAGCAATGGAATGGCGCGCTGACCGGAAGCAGCATGGCTTTCTTCACGCCAACTTCGCTGACCTTCGAGGCCGCGAGCTCAACAGCTGCCTTCTGGCCGGAAATCACGATCTGGCCCGGCGCATTGTCATTGGCGATCTCGCACACGCCGCCTTCGGAAGCGCCGATATCGCAAAGTGACTGGGCTTGCTCAGGGTCTGCGCCAAGCAGCGCGGCCATCGCCCCCTCGCCAGCCGGGACGGCGGCCTGCATCGCATTGCCACGGATCCGCAGCACGCGCGCCGCATCGGCGACAGAAATCGAGCCGCTGGCGGCAAGCGCGGAGTACTCACCAAGCGAGTGACCGGCCACGAAGGCGGCCTTTTCAGGACCAATGCCCTTCGTCTGCAAGGCACGCATCGCTGCAACACTGACTGCCATCAGGGCCGGTTGCGTGTTCGATGTCAGCTTGAGCTCGTCCTCGTCACCGCTCCACATCAGCTCTGAAAGCTTCTGGCTCAGCGCGTCATCGACCTCTTCAAATACGGCCCTGGCTTCAGCGAAATTGTCGGCGAGCTCCTTGCCCATGCCAATAAACTGGCTGCCCTGGCCTGGAAAAATGAACGCGAACTGGGTCATGGCGTCCTGCCCTTTGCGTTTATGAATCGCTAATCTTCTATCGCGCACGGCCTATCCGGCCCAGCTCAGCCGCGCAAGACCGGTTGATTCTTTCGCGCAGTTGGGCTTTAAGCGCGCTCTTCACACGGGCTGCGGTCCTGCGGTGCGGAATGAGCTGCACCCGTCAGGGGCCATCGTCGAAACGTTCCCGCGTTTCCGGCGCCGCTGCCTAGAACCTTAGGGACCTAGAAATGGCATTTTACGAACACGTGCTGATTTCCCGGCCGGACATCTCCCCTGCACAGGTGGAGTCGCTGACCGAGGAACTCACTGAATTTCTCACGAAGAATGGCGCCAAGGTCGGCAAGACCGAGTATTGGGGCCTTCGCAACCTCTCCTACCCGATCAACAAGCAGCGCAAGGGTCACTACTCCCTGCTGAACATTGACGGGCCGGCCGAAGCGATCGCCGAACTCGAGCGTCGCCAGCGGATTTCCGACGACGTCATCCGTTACATGACGATCCGCGTTGAGGAGCTCGACGAAGAGCCGTCCGCAATGATGGGCCGCAAGGGCCGCAAGGACTAAGGGAGCGACCAGATGTCTTCAGAAAACAACCAGGGTGATATCAACATCACCAACATCCCGGCCCGGCGCACCTTCAACCGCCGCCGCAAGGTCGATCCGTTCTCGGGCGAAGGCGCCCCGGCGATCGACTACAAGGATGTAAAGCTGCTGCAACGCTACATCTCCGAGAAGGGCAAGATCGTCCCGTCCCGGATCACTGCAGTGAACGTCAAGAACCAGCGTAAGCTCGCCCGCGCCATCAAACGCGCCCGCATGCTCGCGCTGCTGCCATTCAGCGTGAAGTAAGGAGACGACCACAATGGACATCATCCTTCTTGAACGCGTCGAAAATCTCGGCGAACTCGGTGACGAAGTTAAAGTGAAGAACGGCTTTGCCCGTAACTTCCTGCTTCCGCGCGGCAAGGCGCTTATCGCAAACGACCGTAACCGTGCCCGCTTCCAGGCGGAACGCGACGCGATTGAAAAGCGTAACGCTGAAGCCCGTTCCGAAGCTCAGAAGAGCGGCGACCAGCTCGAGGGCGCAGACCTCGTCCTGATCCGCCAGTCTTCCGACACCGGCAACCTGTACGGCTCTGTCTCGACCCGCGACATCTCTGAAGGCCTTGCTGAAAAAGGCTTCAAGGTCACGCGCGGCCAGATCAAGCTGGACCAGCCGATCAAGACCATCGGCGTCTACGAAATGGGCATCCGCCTCCACGCGGAAGTTCTGGTGAACATCACCGTGAACGTTGCCCGTTCGATGGAAGAAGCCGAGCGTCAGGCTGCTGGCGAGAACGTCATCGAGACGATCCAGGCTGAACAGCAAGGCGCCGCTGCCGAGCAGGCATCGGAACTCGCCGAAGCCAGCGCAGAGCGCGAAGACATGGTCGGCGAGGGCGAGGAAGACTAAGCGCTTCCACGCCTCGTCAGGCAAATATCAAGGCCGCGTTCGCAAGAGCGCGGCCTTTTTGCATGGCTCGGCCCTGCTCATTGGCCTGACGGCGGCCGCCAGATATCCACAGCGTCCCAAGGCCTGTGGACGAACTGAAAAACAAAGGGGACTTCCTGCGAGTCAAGCCTGCAATCGCGCGCTTAGCTTGGTTAAGACAGAATCAGATTAGGCTGGGAAGTTGCCCATGAACGATATGGCAAACCCGCCCTCCGTCACGGAGGCGCCGCACAATCTGTCGGCTGAGGCCGC
>JAYZBJ010000117.1:0-4319 GCA_036338795.1 Pseudomonadota bacterium
GGGCGGGCTGACCGATCACGATAACCGCCCCTTTGTCGTAAAGGGCATCCTGGCGCCCACTGGAACGCCGGTAGATCAGACAATTCACATTACCCTGGAAGGCATGACGGCGATCCATGTGGGCTGGGAAAGCGGAACCAAAAACCCGATGGCGGATTCGATCACCGAAGAGATGATCCGCGGGTTTGATCTTACGCCAAAATCCATCACGGCGGTCTTCGTCGGACTGGAGCGACGTGGCACAATCCTTTCGACCCAACGGGCTATCAACACACAGTCAGGAGAGCCGTTGCTGGCGATCATACCGGGCGTCGCACTCGGAGAGCTGTGGCAGGTAACTGGCGTGGTCGAACGCGCGCTGATCGCGGTGTCGATCTTCGTCATCGCTGTCGGGCTGGTGTCGGTACTGACAAGCATCCTGACCAGCCTGAATGAGCGGCGCCGCGAAATGTCGATACTGCGCGCAACCGGCGCGCGCCCAGGACATATATTCTTCCTGATGGTCGCGGAAGCCGGACTACTTGGATTTATTGGTGCGCTTCTCGGCGTCGCTTTCGTTCAGATTGGATTGGTTCTGCTTGGTCCAGTGCTTGCCGACGCCTATGGCGTGCAATTGCAGGGGCTTGGGCTGTCCATGACGGACGTCTGGACCTTGCTTGCGGTCACTGGAGCAGCTCTGGTGATTGGCATTATTCCGGCTCTCACGGCGCTTCGCCGCTCCCTCGCCGATGGCCTGACCGTGAAGCTTTGACCGCCTTCATGCGTTTTCGCTATGGATGAGCGATAATCACGTACATAGATTGGTGACCATGAAACAGACGCTTCTTGCCGCATCCGCGATGGTTCTCTTCGCTTCTCTGACTGCTTGTGGGCCGAGTGATCGCCCTGTCCCGGAGCAGGCTGGCGACGCTCCTGATGAAGCCGCCCAGTCTGACGTTCAGGCGGAGCTCGCCCGCGCTGAAACCAGCGATGACGGGCCAGAAAGTGGAGAGCGCGTACCCGATCCGGATGAACGCGATAGTGGTAGCTCGATTGCGTCTGCCGCTGCCGCTGAAAAAGCCAAGGCGGATGCCGTGGCTGCGCGGGGCGTGACGGAAATCGGTTGGGAAGAGCTGATGCCGGACGGCGAGGAAGAGCGTCTGGCTGAAATGTATCAGGCCCAGATGGCACGTCTGTATTCCGGTGGAGGCGTGGCAGAGGGCTCAGCCGCCGACCAGGCCATCCAGATCGGCACTTTCAACAAGGTCGATGAACTCGGTGGGCAGCAGGCCGACGGCCTGAAAATCCGGTTGCCTGGTTACACTGTCCCGTTTGAGTACGGCAAGGACGCACAAATCAGCGAGTTCCTTCTTGTGCCGTATTATGGAGCATGCCTGCACGCACCGCCGCCGCCTCCGAACCAGACCGTATTCGTCAAAACTGACACGCCGATCAAATTGAAAGACCTGTCACAGGCAGTCTGGATTGAGGGCACGTTGCGTACACAGACCCAGACCTCCGATCTTGCAGACGCGGCCTATACGATCGAGATGACCGGCTGGGAAATATACGAATACTAGCCGTCAGATAAAAAAGGCGCCGCCAAAGAGGCGACGCCTTTCGAAACGCTACAAACTCTACTGCCAGAGCTTGTCGCTGAAACTGGTTAAGGGATTACGACTGCTTCGCGAGCAGGTTGCGAATCTCTTCCAGAAGAACTTCCTGACGAGGCGGCGTGGCTGGCGCTGCCGGAGCTTCTTCTTCCTTGCGCTTCATGTTGTTGATGCCCTTCACCACGAAGAAGAGTGCGAGCGCCATGATGAGGAAGGAAATACAGGCGTTGACGAACTTGCCCCAGGCGATCACCGGCGCGCCGGCTTCGGTAGCAGCGGCGAGCGACTCATAAGTACCGCCGTCGAGCGGAACGAAAAGGTCGGTGAAGTCGACGCCGCCGAGCGCCAGGCCAAGCGGTGGCATCATGATGTCGTTAACCAGAGAGGTAACGTTGGTAGAAAATGCGCCACCAAGAATGAAGCCAACGGCCAGGTCGACGAGATTGCCCTTCGCCGCAAACTCTTTGAATTCCTTAAACATATTTCCCCTCCAGTATGGGTTCGAAAACGAGGTGACCGAGACAATCCGTTTGTTCTGCCGCCGCGTCAACCTGTGGCGGCGGCGCGCGTGACTGGATGGGTTTGAACACGTCCCGCTTTCGCGTTACGCCTCTGCACGAAGGAATATGTGGATCAGCCGCCGCAAGGCGAACAGCCGCCTCCGCCCTTTTTACGCTTTCGCTTGCCTTTGTGGCCTCCCTTGAAGCCCCCGCGAAACGCGAACCGCATAGATGCAGACGCGGAAGCACTGGCCGATGCGCTGGCGCTTGCATAGGCAAATCCACCGCCGCCGCCGTAATAGCCACCATCGACGCCGGAGCCGACGCCGCCGTCAAAGCCTGCGATATCGATCGACAATCCAGTCTCCGGTCGGGGCTGGTAGACAACGCGTTGCGGCGGAGGAGCCTTTGGCATGCAGCAGCTGCCGCCGGTTGCATACCGTCTGACATAGTGCCGGGTCTGGGATTCATCGACATACCGGCGTGTGGTCACCTCGGAAGGAGGGCAGTACCAGTCGTCCGCGCCGATAAGCTCACATCCTGAAGCAGGCTGAACAGGTGAGTGAGCCTGCAGTGGCGACGGGCCTTGATGGACCGGGCGATCTGCATAACCGTCGGCCCATGCTGGTGCAGCAATACCGGCGGCGAGGGCGGCGAAGGCGATCAGTCTGTTACGTTTTGGCATGCAATTCGCCTCCTGCGCGAAGTCATCGTTCGTTCGTTCAATGAGCAGCAATTGCGAGGCCACTTCAAGTGCGGTTTTGGTAAACGCGCCGGGCGAGCGGACGGCCCGAGTGGTTAATGCGCGAGGATGGATCGCAGGCGGTGTCGCCTTGGCGCCGGCAGGGCCGGACTACCTAGAAGTCGTAGGTAATGCCCTTGCGCTCCCAATCGCCGAAGCGAGTAGGTTCCGAGGCTTTCGGGCCACCAGTTTCCTTTTGGCGCTTGGCTTCCAGCTCTTTCTCCAGCTTCAGCTGTTCTTCGCGGCGCGCCTCTGCTTCTGCAAGTGCGCGTTCGGCTTCAGGTGTCAGTTTTCTGCTCATGACTTTTCTTTAATCCCGCAAGCGCAGGACTCCCACATGCGTTAACACTTTCCATATAAACGCTTGTCAAAGACTTAAAGTGAAGCGGCTGACGATCAAGGAGTTCAACCCCGTGGGAACTATGAAGACCTTCATCCTGCTGGCTGCCATGACGGCGCTGTTCATGGCGGTCGGCTACCTGGTGGGCGGTATGATCGGTATGGCGATCGCGTTCGCCATCGCCTTGCTCATGAACGTGTTCTCCTGGTGGAATGCCGACAAGATCGTCCTGCGAATGCAAGGTGCCCGAGAGATTGCCGACGATGAGCGGTCTCCGGTGTTGCGCACATTCGTGAACGACACGCGTGCCCTGGCAGAGCATGCCGGCATGCCGCAGCCAAAGGTCTATATCATTGATACGCCCCAACCGAACGCGTTCGCGACGGGCCGGGACCCAAATCATGCTGCGGTCTGCGCGACCACCGGACTGCTCAACATGCTCAATCGGGAAGAGGTCGCCGGGGTCATGGCACATGAGCTCGCCCACGTGCAGCATCGAGACACGCTGACCATGACTGTCACAGCGACGCTCGCAGGTGCCATCGGCATGCTGGCAAATTTTGCCATCTTCTTCGGCAACCGGGAGCGCGGTGGCCTGCTGGCGTCGATCGCGATCATGATCTTTGCGCCCATGGCGGCAGGGCTGGTCCAGATGGCGATTAGCCGGTCGCGTGAATATGAAGCTGACCGTCGCGGCGCAGAAATCTGCGGTAATCCCCACTGGCTGGCGTCTGCCCTTGAGAAGATTGATCGTGGCGCCCGGTCAACAATCAACCAGCGCGCCGAAGCCAATCCGGCAATGGCTCATATGTACATCATGAACCCGCTTGCCGGTAAGGGAGCGGACAACTTGTTTTCTACCCACCCGTCGACGGCCAATCGTATCGAAGCGTTGCGCAAGCTGGCCGGCGAGATGAATATTGCGCCTTCAGGCCAGATGGAAGACGTGGGACCGGCGCGTGCTGCCGGGCCCTGGGGATGAGCGGCTCGAAAGCAAGACAGGCTGCCGCTGACCTGCTGATGGAGACCTGCGACAATCGCCGCACGCTTGATGAGGCGATGGCGACGTCAGATTTTTTTGGACGTCTTCAGGGGCCTGACCGCGGATTTGCGCGTGCAATGGCGAGTGCGGCCCTGCGTCAACT
>JAYZBJ010000118.1:0-13941 GCA_036338795.1 Pseudomonadota bacterium
GTCGCCTGATAAACCGCCGCCATCGCCCGCACGCCCTTACGTGTCACACCAGCAGTCTCGTGCTTCACACCAACGGCGAAGCCGGGGCAATCCACAAAGTGGACGACCGGCAGATGGAAGGTGGAGCACAAATCCATATGACGGATCACCTTTTCGCAGACATCTGCAGTCCACGCTCCATCAAGGAAAAATGGATTGCCCGCGAGAACGCCAACGGGATGACCGTCCACGCGCGCCAGGCCAGTGACAATCCCGCGCCCCCAATTCTTCCCGATCTCGAAAAAGCTGCCCTTGTCGACTGTCGCATCGATGATCTTGTGCGGCTTATAGGGTGTTTTGCCATCCGTCGGGACGATCGAGATCAGCTCTTCTTCCTTGCGGGCCGGATCGTCTGTCGGTGTCTCGACAGGGGGGAGATCATGAACCGAGGAAGGCAGGTAGGACAGGAAGCGCTTGGCCGCCTTGAAGGCATCGGCCTCCGTTTCGACCACATCATCGACCGTGCCATTCTTCGCCTGGATTTCCCAGCCGCCGAGTTCCTCCTTCGAGACATCCTCGCCAATGGCAATGGCAACTGGCGGGCCGGCGACGAACACCTGGCTCAGCTCCTTCACCATGACCGAGTAGTGACTTGAGCCGACCCGACCCGCACCAAGCCCGGCACATGGCCCAAGCGCGAGCGAGACCATCGGAATTTCCCCCATGCCTTCGACGAGCAATTCCCAGCTTGGCGTTTCAGGAATATAGGTCCGTGGGTCCTTCAGGAACATCTTGATCGACCCGCCACCGCCGGTGCCATCGATCAGCTGGACAAGCGGCATCCGGTATTCGATCGCCTGTTTCAGAGCGATAACAGTCTTGCCGCGGATGGACGCATCGGCCGCGCCGCCGCGAACCGTAAAATCGTCGCCAAGGATGACAGTTGGCCGACCATCCAGCCTTGCACGCCCCACAACGGAGTTGGAGGCCATGAAGGTCTCGAGCTGCTCGTCTTCATCGTAGGTAGCCACACCAGCGATCTTGCCGATCTCATGAAAGCTACCGGGGTCAACGAGAAAGGATACGCGCTCCCTGACCGTTAGCTTGCCACGCCCGCGTTGGCGCGAAACCGGCTCTTCGCCGCCCATCTTCTCCGCCATGCGCTCACGGCGGCGAAGTTCCTCAATCGATTTTTCCCAACTCATGGGACTGATCAATCCAATCCAGATGACGGGTCCGTCAAGGACAATCATGGCGATTGGCACGGTTCCCCGAGGTGAACCTCCAATCTGGAAATTACTCGCATTGACACATACCAACCGGTCGGTATGTTTTCCGCATGACAACGACCAAAAGGGTTTCGGCCCGCACCAAAATCCTTGACGCCACCCTGGCGCTCGTCCGCCAGCAAGGCTTCGCCGCGACAAGCGTGGATGAGCTCTGCAAGGCGGCAGGGGTGACGAAGGGCGCCTTTTTCCATCATTTCGACAGCAAGGAAGCCCTTGGTGTGGCGGCTGCAGATTACTGGTCGGAAACAACCGGCGAGGTGTTTGCGGCCGCGCCGTATCACGCCATCGAGGACCCGGTTGAACGCATCCTTGGCTATGTGTCGCTTCGCAAAGCCCTGCTCGACGGCGAAACGGCAGAATATACCTGCCTCGTGGGCACGATGGTGCAGGAAGCCTTTAGCTCCAATCCGGCTATCCGTGATGCCTGCAAGACGTCGATCTTCGGCCATGCCGAGACGCTAGAACAAGATATCCAGCAGGCGATCGACACCCATCACCTGAAACCGGACTGGACCGCTCGAAGTCTCGCCCTCCACACACAGGCCGTGCTGCAAGGCGCATTCATTCTCGCGAAAGCCAGTGGCGATCGCAGCGTTGCCGCGGAGATGGTTGATCATCTCGCCCGGTACATCCGCTCACTCTTCCCAAAGCACAAACAGGAGACCTGACGCCCATGTCCACGACGATTGATGTACAGCCACAAAGCGAGTTTGAACTCGTGATCGGCAGGATCCTTGATGCGCCTCGGGGTGCGGTATGGCGCTGCTGGACGGAAGCGGCGTTGCTGCAGCAATGGTTTTGCCCGCGACCATGGTCCGTTCCGGAAGCCGACTTCGACCTGAAACCGGGCGGACGGTTTAACACCGTCTTTGCTGGCCCGGATGGCGAGCGCATTACGAATGAGAGCGTGTGGCTGGACATCGAGCCCCAGCAGCGTCTCGTCTTCACCGACTTTTTCTCCGAAGGCTTTATCCCGAAGGCTGAGGGATTCATGACTGGCTTCGTCCATATGGACGATGCGCCGGACGGAAAAACGCGTTTCATCTGGGGCGCGCGCCATCGGACTGCCGAGGCAATGCAACAACACCTCGATATGGGCATGCGTGAGGGTTGGAGCATTTGCGCCGACCAGCTGGAAGCCGTGGCCAAATCTGTATCCGCCGAAACCTGAATTGCCGCCTTCAATGGCCCCTGAACAAGCACTTTTGGAGCTTCGAGCCGAGACGGGAGGGACAACTTCACGTGCGACCTGCCGACCCACCAGGCGGCCGGCACGTGGCGATTGGGTAACAAGAGAAAAAAAGCGTACTTTCCGCCCCTTGCCTTTCCGTACGTCGGCCTGCTTTATCTCCTGAAGTTCCAAACGAGGAGGCGCCACATGGATCTTGCAACCCTTACCCAGAAAGCTAACGAAGCCGTCACGGCTGGCAGCGACTTCAACAAGAAAGTCAAATTTGACTTTGGCGATGTCGGCAAGCTGTTCATCGACGGTGCAAACGGCACCGCTGACAACTCGGACGCTGACGCTGACGCAACCATCAAGGTTGACTGGGACGACTTCACCAAGCTCGCTTCGGGCGCAATGGATCCGACCATGGCGTTCATGCAAGGCAAACTGAAAGTCCTCGGCGACATGTCAGTCGCCATGCAGCTGCAGAGCCTGATGAAAAAGCTGGCTGGCTAAGGCCCTGCCCGTCCGTGCAACGGATGGGAACCATGATATGGGGAACGGGCGCCGTGGCGAATGCCGCTGGCGCCCTTTCTTCTGGTAGATGCGGATCATGCCATGAACGCTAGCGACACAAGCCACCTGACCCGATTTGTTCAGGTTCCCGGCAATCCGGAACCGGAAGGGGCGGAACTCGTCTGGTTCGAGGGCATTGCAGGGCGACAATTGCGGGCCTGCCTCGCCCCTTCGCTCAGGGCGAAGGCGCGAGGCACCGCGATTGTCTGCCCCGGACGCACGGAATTCATAGAAAAGTACTTCGAGGTCGCTCGAGACCTGCAGTCGCGCGGGTTTGCAGTGGTCATCATAGACTGGCCGGGCCAAGGCCTGTCTGACCGATTGCTGGAGGACCGCTCCAAGGGGCACATAGACAGGTTCGAAACTTTCATGGGTGCGCTGCGTAACGGCCTTGATGCGATGGCTGACAGGTTGCCAAGGCCCTATGTCTCCCTGGCCCACTCCATGGGCGGCGCAATTGCCCTCGCCGCCCTGACGCAGAAGCTTGTCAGGGTCGAGGCTGCGGCCTTCTCGGCGCCGATGTGGGGCCTTCCGATCAATCTAGCAGCGCGCTACCTGATCTGGGCGATGCGTGCGATGGGACGATCGGGCAATTTTGCGCAGCAGCCGGGCCCCGCCGAAACGTTTGAGTCAAACATTGTGACGCATGATCGAGGCCGCTGGCAGCTGCAACGCGACCTGATAGACGCGGCTCCTGAGCTGGAACTCGGGCCCGTCACCTGGGGCTGGCTTGGCGCGTCGATCGACATTTTGAACAAGACGACGAAGCCAGCGCTCCTGCGCGGCGTCGATATCCCGGTATTCGTAGCCAGTGCCGGAGAAGAGAAGCTTGTCGATAACAAGGCTCACGCTCGCGTCGCACGGCACCTGCCTGTTTGCACCCACGAAACGGTCGAAGGGGCGATGCACGAGATCCTGATGGAAACGGCCGCAAAGCGCGCCGAATTCTGGACCGGGTTCGACATGCTGCTTGATCGGGCAAAGGTCTGAAGGTGGCCTGCCGTAGGGGCAGCGCTTTCCCGCTGCCTGACGCGACCTATCTCAATAAGCGAGGCCAAAGGAGGCACGGGGCATGATCCGCATCCATCATCTCGAACATTCGAGATCACAACGCATTCTATGGCTATTCGAAGAGCTGGGCGTCCCCTACGAAATCGTCCACTACAAGCGTGACCCAAAGACCATGCTGGCGCCCGACGCGCTGAGGAAGATCCACCCACTCGGCAAGTCCCCCATCCTCGAAGAAGACGGCGTAATCGTTGCTGAAACTGGCGCGATCATCGAATACATCATTGACCGCCACGGCGGTGGTCGGTTGAAGCCTGCTGCCGGTACACCAGAAGCTCGTTCGTGGACCTATTGGCTACATTATGCCGAAGGATCGGCTATGCCGCCGCTCCTCATGAAGCTGGTGTTCCAGCGCCTCCCTGAGAATGCGAATGCACTGATGCGCCCCCTGGTCAAAGGCGTGGCGTCCCGCGCGGAGGCCGGATTTGTCGACCCGCGCCTGAAGGAACACATGGAATACTGGGACCAATCGCTCGCTGAAACGGGCTGGTTTGTCGGCAAAGACTTCTCAGCCGCCGATATCATCATGAGCTTTCCACTGGAAGCCGCAACCAGCCGGGCAGGCGCTGCAAGCTATCGCCATGTCAGCGACTTCCTGAAGCGCATTCATGCACGGCCAGCCTATGTGACCGCCCTGAGCAAGGGCGGCCCATACGCCTATGCGTGAGCTAGTGAGCCTCTTCGACTGACTTGGATTGCAGCTGGATGTAGTTCTGGATGCCAACACGCTCAATCAGATCAAACTGGGTTTCCAGGAAGTCGATGTGCTCTTCTTCGCTGTGCAGGATTTTTGCGAACAAATCACGGCTACCATAGTCGCGAACGGACTCGGCGTACTCGACAGCATCACGCAGCAGCGCAACAGCCTCGATTTCCATGGCCAGATCTGACTTCAGCATCTCCTCGACGCTCTCGCCGATCATGAGTTTGCCGAGATCCTGAAGATTCGGCATGCCGCCGAGAAAGAGAATACGCTCAATAAGCCAGTCGGCGTGCTCCATCTCTTCGATGGATTCTTTGTACTCGAAGTGGCCGAGCTTGGTCACGCCCCAGTCATTGAGCATGCGGCTATGCAGGAAATACTGATTGATCGCGGTCAGCTCATTCTTCAGCGCCGCGTTGAGAAATTCGATAACTTTCGGATCGCCCTTCATGGCAACCTCCTAGAAGCTGAGGGTTTGCTATAAGGGGGAGATAACACGATTTGCGAGGGTCTCAACCCAAAAAATCCAATAAAAACAGATGATTATGATTGTGAGAAGCAATTGCATAGGCGCAATACGTCTGCGTTCCCCATAGGGGACTGTTTCAATTAGAGTTTTATGAAAGACAGTTTGCCCCGCCCTATTCGGCAGCGATGAGGCCCGGCTCTGCTGGCAGTGCGTCTACAGCTTCGGAAATCATCTCACCCATAGTCGGGCGACATTTGCCACAATTGAATTCACAACCATGATGGGCCTGAACAGCCTCAGGGCTGCGTGCGCCAGCTTCGATGGCGGCTTTGACACCCTGATCGTTAATTCGCCTGCAAATGCAAATGATCATGGTTCTCAGAAGCCACACCTGCGAATGATTGTCAATCGCCCATATCAGCCGATTTGAAGGAATCCTCAGGCATCGGGGTCGGTTTCCATGGTTGCGCGCCGCATGTCAGTTGCACCGTCAGCTTGACCGCTTTCCCCTGCCCTTCTACCTCCGGCTCTTCACTAGACCTACGGAGATGAAATGAGCGCGCTTTCCACGCTAGCAGAGACGGCAAAGGCATGGCCCTTCGAACAGGCCCGTGCACTGCTCAAACGCCTGGAGAACATGGAGCGCGCCGGCAAACCGAAACAGGGTCCGGTGACGTTCGAGACAGGCTATGGCCCATCCGGCCTTCCACATATCGGCACGTTTGGTGAGGTTGTCCGCACCACAATGGTTCGCACGGCCTTCGAAGTCCTGACCGACGGCAAGTACGAGACACGCCTGATCTGTGTGTCAGACGATATGGATGGGATGCGCAAGGTCCCGCCGACGGTACCAAACCCGAAGGATCTTGAGCCTTACATGCAGATGCCGCTGACCGCGGTGCCAGACCCGTTTGGCACGCATGATAGCTACGGCGCGCATATGGGCGCACGGCTTTGCTCGTTTCTCGACAGCTTCGGCTTCGATTACGAGTTCAAGTCCGCCACCGAACTCTACAAGTCCGGCGCTTTCGATGATGCGCTCCTGAAGGCACTCGAAAAGTTCGATGAGATCATGGCGGTCATGCTGCCAACGCTCGGCGCGGAGCGTCAGGCTACTTATTCGCCCTTCCTGCCTATCTCACCGTCGAGCGGTCGTGTGCTTTACGTACCCATGAAGGCGACCGACGCCAAAGCCGGCACGATCACTTTCGAGGATGAAGACGGCACCGACGTCACGATCCCGGTCACGGGCGGCAACACCAAGCTTCAATGGAAGCCGGATTTCGGCATGCGCTGGGCCGCACTTGGCGTGGACTTCGAAATGTTTGGCAAGGACCACCAGGACAACGCGCCGATCTATTCGAAAATCTGCAAGATCATCGGCAACCAGCCACCGCAGCAATATGTGTACGAGCTGTTCCTTGATGATAAGGGCGAGAAGATCTCGAAAACCAAGGGTAACGGCATCTCGGTTGAGGACTGGCTGACCTATGCTCCCCAGGAAAGCCTGTCGCTGTTCCAGTTCCAGAAGCCGCGCGCGGCGAAGAAGCTTTATTTCGATGTCATCCCGAAAGCTGTCGACGAGTACCTGACCTTCCTGGCCAAGTATCCTGACGAGGAACCGGCCCGGCAGATCGAGAATCCGGTCTGGCATATCCACTCCGGCAATCCGCCGGCAGGTGATACGCCGGTTTCATTCGCGCTTCTGCTAAATCTGGTCAGCGCCGCGAATGCGGAGACGAAGGAACAGCTCTGGGGCTTCATTTCGCGCTACGCGCCGGAAGCCAGCCCGGACAGCCATCCGCTTCTCGATACACTCGCGGGCTACGCTATCCGCTACTATGAGGACTTCGTGAAGCCGACGAAGGAATATCGCGCGCCGGACGAAAAAGAACGGGCTGCGATGGAAGAGCTGGCCAACCGGCTGTCTTCACTCGAGGGGGAAGCTGATGCTGAAACGCTTCAGAATCTCACTTTCGAAATCGGCAAGAAGCACGAGTTCGAGAACCTTCGCGACTGGTTCAAGGCGCTCTACGAGGTCCTGCTAGGCCAGAGCCAAGGTCCACGTTTCGGCGGATTTGCTGCGCTCTACGGCGTTCATGAAACAGCTCTGCTGATCAAGAACGCACTGGCCCGCTGATCCCCTGACCCCAGATAAAAAATGCCCCGTCTTCGATGAAGACGGGGCTTTTAGTCGGAGGAAATATAGTCGGCCTATTCGGCCGCGATCAGCGTTTGCTTCTTGGCTGGCAGGCCGCCCTTCGGCCAGTTCTGCCAGAGTTCGGTTTCGCGGCTCTTCGCGGCCTCAACTGCCGCTTCCTTCACGTGGCCATAACCGCGGATTTCGTCCGGGATCGTCGCGATGGCGACCGCCAGTTCATGGTTCTGCTTGGTCAGGCCGTCGGACAGCGTGACCATGGATGCGAGATACTCGTCGCGCAGCTCACGCTCCATCTTGCGCTCAGCCGTCCAGCCGAACGGGTCGAAACGCGTACCACGAAGCCCTTTGAAGTGCTTCATTACGCCGAAGACGCCCTTCATCCAGCCACCGAAGGTTTTCTTCATCAGATGACCCGCCGAATCCTTCTTGGAAATGAGCGGCGGCGCCATGTGGAACTGGATCTTGCCGCCGTGGAAGGTCTCGCGGAGCTTCTTCTCGAATGAGCCATCGGTATAGAGCCGAGCCACCTCATACTCATCCTTGTAGGCCATGAGCTTGAAGGCGAACTTGGCAACCGCGGTCGTGAAGGCATCGCCGAGACCTGCGGCCTCCTCCTTGGCGTGGACGGAAGCGACAAGATCACGATACTGCTTGGCGTAAGCCTCGTTCTGATAAGCCACCAGACGGCCAGCGCGGTCCTCGATCAGCTCGTCCAGCGTCATCGGCTTGACATCACCGCGCGGATCGCCTGGTTGCTCAAGGCGATCAGGATCGGCCGCAGCGAGACGGCCAACGTCGAAGGCCTTCATGTTCTCGGCAACCTTCACACCGTTCAGCTTGATGGCGCGATAAAGGCCGCGAAGCGAAACAGGCACATGGCCCTTTTGCCACGCGTAGCCGACCATGATCATGTTGGTGTAAATCGCGTCATTCAGATATGCGATCGCCAATGCCTCAGCGTCGATGGTCGCGAACTCACGCGTCTGGCGCTTCACGCGTGCTGAGAGCATCTGGCTCTCAAACGTCTTTGAACGGTCACGGATGAACTCGCTGGTCGGTGTCACGTCGGCATTCGCGGAGGCGACCGTGCGGCCAACATCCATTAGACCAAGCGCATCGCCGCTCGCCGCAACAACGAGGTCGCAGGCGATGATCGCGTCGGCGGAAGCCGGTGGCACGCGGCCCGTCGAGATCATTTCCGGCTCTTTCGCGAAGCGCAGGTGCGAGAGGACCGGGCCACCCTTCTGTGCAAGACCCGTCATGTCGAGGCTGGACGACGCATTGCCATCAACGTGCGCTGCCATGGCGAGAACGGCTGCAACCGTCGTCACGCCCGTGCCGCCAACACCGGTAAACAATATGTTCCAGGGCTTGGCGACCGATGGCAGGTCCGGCAGCGGAAGACCCGATGCGTCGACATCAAGACCCGGCTCGTCTTCTGCAGCGAAGTGGCCATCCTTGATGGTCACAAAGCTCGGGCAGAAGCCGCGCAGGCAGGACAGGTCCGTATTACATGTCGACTGGTTGATCCGGCGCTTGCGGCCGAGGTCGGTTTCAACCGGCTCAACCGAGAGACAGTTGGACTTCACCGAGCAATCGCCGCAGCCCTCGCAAACTTCCTGGTTGATCATCACCCGCACGCGATCCGGCTTGCGCAAGCCGCGCTTGGAACGACGGCGCTTTTCGGTCGCGCAAATCTGGTCATAGATCAGGACAGACACACCAGGCGTGTCGCGCAACATGCGCTGCACATCGTCGAGCTTCTCGCGGTCATAGATACGAACAGCGCGCGGCAGGCCCTTGGCGTTGGCATAGCGTGTCGGATCTTCGGTTACGATGACGATCTTGGAAACGCCTTCGGCTTCAACCTGCTGGGCGATGTTGATCGGCGTCTGACCGGACTCCACGATCTGGCCACCCGTCATCGCGACCGCGTCATTGTAGAGGATTTTGTAAGTGATGTTTGCGTGGGACGTGACCGCCGCGCGAATGGCCAGGGAACCGGAGTGCGAATACGTGCCGTCCCCGAGGTTCACGAACATGTGGTCTTCGTCAGTTGCGAAGTACTGGCCAAGCCAGGCAACACCTTCGCCGCCCATCTGGCTGGTCATGTCGGTATTTCGGTCCGGCATGAAGTTCGCCATGTAATGGCAGCCGATGCCGGCCAGTGCACGTGAGCCCTCAGGTACGACTGTCGACGTATTGTGCGGGCAGCCCGAACAATAGTGCGGCGAGCGCACAGTCGGTGATGCGTTGGAAAGGGCCGCCTGACCCGCTGCCCCCACACGCGCAAAGTATTGCTGTGCGATGGTCTTGTCCCATTCACCTGGCACACGGTGCATAACCGCATCAGCCATTTCCGGCACAGGGATAGAGCCGACCTGGCTGAGCAGTGGCTTGCCCTCGCGGTCATGCTTGCCTTCAATGTAAGGGCGTTGGTCATCCGGCAGGCTGTAAAGAACGGCGCGAAGCTGGTCTTCGATCAGCGGGCGCTTATGCTCGACCACCAGAACGCGCTCCAAGCCTTTGCAGAATTCGCGGATCGCCGTGGGCTCCAACGGCCAAGGCATGGCGACCTTGAAGACGCTGACGCCAAGACGGCCGGCTTCTTCGGGTGAAAGGCCAAGCGCCGCGAGCGCTTCAAAGATGTCACGGGCAGCCTGCCCGGTCGTGATGATGCCGATGCGAGGTTTCGGCGACGGCACGAGGACGTGATCCAGCGCGTTGGCTTTTACCCAGGCCTGAGCGGCGGGCAGCTTGAACTGCCGCAGGCGGCGCTCTTTCTCGAGCGGATTGTCGCCGCGGCGCATGTGCACGCCATCTTCCGGAAATTCGAAGTCCGGCTTGATGAGGTTCAATCGGTCCAGCGTCACATCAACAACGGCACCGGAGTCCATCGTGTCAGCAAGCGCGATCAGGGCCGACCACGCGCCGGAGAAACGGCTCATCGCCCAGCCATGAATACCGTAGTCCAGTACGTCCTGGATGGAGGCCGGGTTGAGAACCGGGATTTCAGCATCCTGCATCGCAAATTCAGACTGCGACGGCAGCGTCGATGATTTGCACATATGGTCATCGCCGCAGACAGCGACGACACCGCCAAGGCGCGACGAGCCAGCCGCGTTGGCGTGCTTGAAGGCGTCACCAGTCCGGTCAACGCCTGGCGCCTTGCCGTACCACAGGCCAAACAGGCCATCGCGGTTTGCACCGGGGAACAGCCCCAGCTGCTGCGAGCCCCAGACGGCTGTTGCGCCAAGGTCCTCGTTCAGGCCTTCCCAGAATTCGATGTCATGGGTGTCCAGCCACTTCTGCGCCGCGCGCAGCTGTTGGTCATACCCGCCCAGCGGAGACCCGCGATAACCGGAAATGAAGCCAGCAGTGTTGTGTCCTGCGGCAATGTCGAGGCGCTTCTGGTCAAGTGGCAGGCGAACGAGCGCCTGGATGCCGGTCATGTATGCATGACCCTCGACAAGATCGTATTTATCGTTCAGCGTGACTTCACGGTGTTCCAAGGAACGAGCTCCCTAAATCTCTTGTGACGATAATATTTGCATTTTTTCGCGAAAATGCTTGCCCATGTTGCTCAAATTAGCGTAGTAAAGGGCAAAGTGTTCTAATTTCGGACCGCAGGGAGACAAAGATTGCCTCAGACGCTTGATGCCATCGACGCCAAGATTCTTGATCTTATCCAGAAAGATGCCGCTCTTTCCGTGGCTGAAATCGCTGATCGCGTCGGTTTGTCTTCCTCGCCTTGCTGGCGCCGCATCAAACGCATGGAAGAAGCCGGAATTATCGAAGGCCGGGTTACGCTTCTTGACCGCGATACGCTCGGCCTCGGATTTGAAGTCGTCGCGAGTGTGAAACTCGCCCTGCCAAGCAAGGACAATCTCCATCAATTCGAACAGCTGGTCCGCAAGTGGCCGGAAGTGCTCGAATGCATGACAGTGACGGGCGCTGTTGATTACGTCATCCGTATCACCACCACCGACATGCATGCCTACGATTCCTTCCTGCGAGATAAACTCCTCGGCTCGGGTCTGGTTTCGGATGTCCAGTCCCGGATCGTTATCAACGTCGCCAAGCGCACTACAGCATTGCCGCTCGGCCTCGTCAGCGATTACGTGCCCGCCAGCTAGGAACCGACATCACAAAGGAGGCCACCATGATACGTCTGGGTCTGGCCTTTCTCGTCCTCGCCGCATCCTTTCACGCGTCGGCCGAGCCGATCGACGAGGACTGGCTGCAGGAAAAGACTGAAGCTGCACACTCAGCCGGCGACCTGATCGCCCTCGGCGCTGCGGTTGTAACTAGCGGCGCACAGCCGATCGTTGCTGTCACCGGCGAGGCTGCGAAGGGTGCTGGTACGCCGGCACGCGATGATGATGCCTGGCACGTCGGCTCAAATACCAAAGCACTGACAGCGCTGCTTTACGGCAAACTCGTAGAGAATGGGCATGCCGAATGGGGCGCGTCCATGCCGACGCTCTTCCCGGAATTCTCCGATGAGATGCCGTCAGAGTGGAAACAGGTCACCATTGAAGACCTGTTCGCCCACCGCTCGGGCGCTGGACAGGTTGGCACTCTCTGGTTGCTGTCGCGGCACAATGATAGTCGCCCCATGCACGAACAACGCCTTGAAACCGTTCGCAAGCGGCTCACCAGTGAACTGCCGGGCGAATATGGGGCCTTCGAGTACAGCAATCTCAACTACATCATCGCCGGCGCAGCGATCGAGCAGATCACAGGAATGAGCTGGGAAGACGCCTTTCGCGAGTACATCCTCGAAGAGGGTGAAGCTGAATGGGCCGATGGATGGGGCTTCGGCGCGCCGCCTGAAGGCATTCAGGGACATAAGCGCGGGATGTTCGGCGGTCAGAAGAGCGTTGGCACCGGACAGGGAGCCGACAACCCCCAGGCTTTGGGACCTGCCGGAACGGCGCATGCGCCACTCGCCAGCCATGCGCGCCTGCTGCTTGAGTTCGTCAATGAGGACAGCTCATTCATCACGCCCGTCCTGAGGGAGAACCTGCTCGCGCCGTGGCCCGATGGGAACGCCAATTACGCAATGGGCTGGGGCATCCTGGATGACCCGGACGTCGGGCGGATCTACCTTCACAACGGCTCAAACACGATGTGGCTGTCACGCGTGGCCCTCGTCCCATCCCGCGAGGCGGTCGTGATTGTGAACACCAACGCATTCAACGATGCGGCTGCTGAAGCGACCCAGAAGCTGCTCAACGAAATCATCGCGGCATTGCCCGCTGAATAAACACTAAAAAAAGGCCGGCGCAGATACGCCGGCCTTTTTCAAGATCATGTCATCAGGCGTGTTTCGCCTAGAGGCGCTCGACGCACATTGCGATGCCTTCGCCGCCGCCAATGCAGAGCGACGCAACGCCCTTCTTCACGTCACGGTCTTCCATCGCACCGAGCAGCGTCACGAGGATACGTGCGCCCGAAGCACCAATCGGGTGACCCATCGCACATGCGCCGCCATGGACGTTCACGATATCATGCGAGAGACCAAGCTCTTTCATCGCGATCATCGGAACGACCGCAAAGGCTTCGTTGATTTCCCAGAGATCGACATCGTCTTTGGTCCAGCCAGCCTTCTCGAGCGCCTTCTTCATCGCCGGCACCGGGGCGGTCGTGAAGTATTTCGGCTCATGCGCGTGGCTCGAGGATGAAACGATTTTGGCAATCGGCTTCAGGCCGCGTTTTTCGGCTTCGGACTGGCGCATCATGACGAGGGCGGCTGCACCATCAGAGATGGCCGACGCATTTGCCGCTGTAACCGTACCGTCCTTGTTGAAGGCCGGCTTGAGCTGCGGGATCTTGTCAGGACGGGCCGTGCGCGGAAGCTCGTCAGCATCAACCGTGACGTCGCCCTTGCGCGTCTTCATCGTGACCGGCGCGATTTCACGCTTGAACTTGCCGTCCGCTGTTGCCTTCTGGGCCCGGCTCAGCGTTTCGAGTGCGTAGGCATCCTGCTGCTCACGCGTGAATTGATACTCTTGCGCGATCATGTCGGCGAACACGCCCATGGCAACGTTTTCATACGCGTCTTCAAGACCGTCGAGCGCCATGTGGTCTTTCATGCCAGCGTGGCCGTACTTGTGGCCCTTGCGCAGATCGACGAGGTGCGGCGCATTGGTCATGGATTCCATGCCACCTGCGACGACGACGCTTGCGTTACCAGCCTTGATTGCGTTCCAGCCCATCACGGCTGCCTGAAGGCCCGAGCCGCACATCTTGTTGATGGTCGTCGCTTCCGTGCCATTGTCCAGGCCAGCCTTGATCGCCGCCTGACGGGCCGGGGCCTGGCCCTGGCCAGCCGGAAGGCAGTTGCCCGTGATGATTTCATTGATTTCGTCTGCGCCCAGTTTTGCCTCATCTGAAGCAGCCTTCACAGCGATAGCACCAAGGTCGTTGGCGGACATGCCGGCGAGGTCACCAAGCAGCCCCCCCATTGGGGTGCGTGACATACCTACGATTACGACGGGATCCTCGGCCATATTTTCCTCCTGG
>JAYZBJ010000119.1:0-4295 GCA_036338795.1 Pseudomonadota bacterium
GACGGCAGCGCGTCCGCCCATGCCGGCAACATAAGTGCCCGCAGCAACACCCATCGCAGCGCCTGCGGCCGAGCCTGCGCCGAGCTGAGGCGCGCCCGTGATCAGCCCGCTGGCAACGCCCGGCGCGAAGATCCCCATCCAGAAGAAGACAATTGCGGCGAGCACCGTTCCCATGACCTGCGCGAGCGTCACATCAGCGCCTGTGCGGAATGCATCCGTCACGGACGCAAACAGGGTTGAGCCGATACCGATGATGACGGCCAGCACTATAAGCTTGACGCCAGAGGTAATGACATTGCCCAGCACGCGTTCTGCGAGGAAGCTGGTCTTGTTCCAGAGCGCGAACGGCACCAGCACGAACCCGGCCAGCGTGGTCAGCTTGAATTCCAGAATGGTGATGAAGAGCTGCACCGCCAGGACGAAGAAGGCCACCATGATGACCGCCCAGGCGATCAGCATGACAGCGATCATGATGAAGTTGTGGAAGAAGGAGATCGGCCCCAGCATGTCGCCGATCTCTTCCAGCAGGGGCTTTGCGGCCTCGAAGCCGACGCCTGCGATGAAACCGGGCCGGAGGAGATCATCCGCCGTCATTGTGCCGCCGCCAGCGGTGACTCCGAGTTCGGCGAAACTCTCGAAGATGATGTTCGCAAGGACGGAGAAATTGCCGATGATGAAGGCGAAGACGCCGACATAGAGGACTTTCTTCAAAAGCCCGGCAATCACGTCAGTGTTCTGCGCCAGCGCCCAGAAGAGACCGGCCAGCGTGATATCGATGGCGATCAGCGTGGTCGAGAGGTAAGCGACATCGCCTGCCAGCAGGCCGAACCCGCTGTCGATATAGGCGATGAACGTCGCAAGGAAGGTGTCGATCACGTCCATGGCCAGCTTCAGTTCTCCAGGAAGGATTTGGTGCGGGCGCGGCCGCGTTCAGCTTCGGCCAGCTCACGTGCGCGTTCCAGCGCTTCGGCGCGGTAGTAGGCTGCCATCATGCTCTCCATCTGGATGAGCTGTTCGGTCTGGATCGCTTCGATCTGGTTGCCAGCCTGGACGGCCTGCAGATTGCCAACGGCGTTCTGGCTGGTCTCGATCAGGCCAGCGATGGCTTCGGCATCGGTTTCATTGTCTTCGAGGGCGGCTGAGACCGTGACCAGCGTATCGCGATAGGCGGAGCGGGATTGCCGCCAGCGTTGTCTTGCATCTTCGACCAGGGCTGCCTGTCGGGGAGGCTCCTCGCCATAGGTTTCGGGATAGACTTCCTCGTATTCGCGTTCGACTTCTTCGACGCCATAGCCGATGCCTTCGGCGTCCCGCATCAGCTCCTCAATCCTTTTGATCCGGTCCAGGATGATCGCTTCGGCGACATTGACGGGAAGCGTTTCAAGATTGCGCGCCATGTTTTCCAGCATCTCGATCTCATGCGTGAGCTGCTCAATCTGCTGGTCAATTTGCTGGAGCGCCCGGACGGCCTGCAGCACATTCTGAACATGGTTTGCCGGATCATAAACCGCGAGCTGGGCCTGGGCGGGCGGGGCGACGGCCAGAGTCAGCGGCACGGCGGCGAGCGGGATCAGGATGCCGGCAAGGCCGGAGAGGGCGCGTTTCATGTGCCTTGGCTCCTATTCAGCGGCGATCATGTCATTGGGCGGGAATGCGGGGGTCGAGAATGTGGGCTCGGTATCCGGCGCGTGGCCCGGCCAGCGCGACAGCAGGTCCGCAGCCCAGGAGAGGCCCTTGGCGTGCAGGAAGGTTTCGGCGAAGTCTTCTGGTTCCGCTTCCGCGAGCGTCCGGTTGATCCGTTCCTGATCGACCGGGTTGGAGGATCCACAGAAGGCGAGTGCGATGGGACCGAGCCCCAGTTCGAACACGCGGCAGCCAAGTGGCGATTGGTAGTAATAGTCCCGTTTCGGTGTGGCCTGGCTGATCAGCTCTATCTGCCGGGCATTGAGGCCGAACCGTTCATAGATCTCGCGCGACTGCGGCTCCTGCGCGCGCTCATTCGGCAGGAAAATCCGTGTCGGGCAGGATTCGATCAGGGCGGGTGCGATGGAGCTGTCTGCAATGTCAGCAAGCGACTGGGTCGCGAAGACGACCGCAACATTCCTTTTGCGGAGCGTCTTCAGCCATTCGCGAATCCGCGCCGCGAACAGAGGATCATCGAGAAAGAGCCAGGCCTCGTCGAGGATGAGCAGCGTCGGGCGCCCATCGAACCGGGCTTCCAGCCGGTGGAAGAGATAGGTCAGCACGGGGAGGGCCGCGCCTTTCACATGCATCAGCTCTTCCATTTCGAAGCAGACTGTGTTGGCGAGTGTGAGGGTTTCATGATCGCCATCGAGCAGGCGGCCATGCGGGCCTTCCAGGGTGAAGGGATGCAGGGCGGATTTGAGCGTCTCGTCCTGCAGCATCAGGCTAAGGCCGGTCAGCGTGCGTTCGGCTTCGGGGGCGGAGGCGAGCGCCTGCACGCCTTCCCAGAGCCGTGCTTTCAGCTCAGGCGTCATAAGGACGCCTTCATGGCTGCACAGGCTGGCGAGCCAGTCGGCAGCGAAGCTTGCGCCGGCATCACTATCGATGTCCTTCAACGGCTGGAGGCTTGGGGCGTCCGTGCCGCCAAGGTCGACATGTGCGCCGCCCATAGAGAGTGTTGCCGCGCGGGCCGAGCGGCCCTTGTCGAAGATGAAGACCTGAGCGTCTTTGTAGCGTTTCCATTGCAGGGCGAGGAGGGAGAGCAACACCGACTTGCCCGCGCCGGTCGGGCCGACGACCAGCGTGTGGCCCACATCGCCGACATGCAGGTTGAGACGGAAAGGCGTCGTGCCATCAGTCTGCGCCTGGATCAGGGCGGGTGCGCCGAGGTGCTGGTTCTCGGCTTCGCCGGCCCAGACGGCCGACAGCGGCACCATATGCGCAAGGTTCAGCGTGTGGAGGATGGGCTGGCGGACCTTGGCATAGGCATGGCCTGGCAAGGAGCCGAGCCAGGCTTCGACGGCGTTGAGGGTTTCGCGAATGGCGGTGAAGCCGCGGCCATTGATGATGCGCTCGGCGATACGGATATGTTCGTCGACAGTTCGGCGGTCCTCATGCGCGACGGTGATGGTGGTGGTGACATAGCCATAGGAGACAAGGTCTGAGCCAAGCTCTTGTAGCGCCGTATCGGCATCGCCCGCCTTGTTATCGGCATCTGTGTCCAGCAGCGCGGCCTGTTCATTGAACATGGTCTCGCGGAGCACTGCACCGATGGATTTGCGCTTGGCGAACCAGTGACGGCGTTTCTTGCCGAGGACTTTTTCCGCTTCCGCCTTGTCCATGGCGATGAATCGCGTCGCCCAGCGATAGGTGAATCCCTGCCGGTTCAGCTCGTCGAGAATGCCGGGCAGGGTGGACGCCGGAAATCCGAGGATCGTAAGTGTCCGGAGGTGCGCATCGCCGATCATGGGCTCCAACCCGCCGGCAAAGGGCTCGTCCGCCAGCACAGCGTCGAGGAAGACCGGCAGCTCCGGTGTCACCACGGCATGGCGCTTGGTCGAGATGGTCGAATGGAGATAGGTCAGCGTCTCGTCATCACTCAGGCGATGAATCTCCGCGAGACAGGTTGCCAGCAGGTCGAAGGCGCGCGCGGCGTGCTGTTCGAACGTCTCCAGCCGGTGACGCCAGGTCTCTGCGTCTTCCCTGTCGGCGCGCTCGATGAGAGCCTTCTCGGCGCGGCCGGTCGTGTCGGCAGGCGGGAGCCAGAGCAAGGTCAGATAGTAGCTGCTTTCATACCGGGCGCCGGCTTCTTCACTTTGAAGTCCTCTTTCCTGATCTATCAGCCAGGAGGCAGCATCCGGAAATACACAGTCCGGATAGTCATGGACTTCATCCCGCTGGGCTTCGAAGAAGAGCGCCCAGCCCGAGCCGAACCGGCGCAGCACATTATTGACCCGCGCCATGACGGAGACGAGTTCTTCTTCCGTCGAGCTTTCAAGGTCTGGTCCGCGATAGCGGAACGTCGTCTGGAAGCTGCCATCCTTGTTGAGGACCACACCCGGCGCGACAAGGCAGGCCCAGGGGAGATAGTCGGCCAGCAGACGCGGCGTGTCAGAATATTCTTTCAGGTTCAGCATTGCAGATGTTCCTTGTGACGGGTCGAGCGGCTGGCGACGGCCATGAAATCCGGATCGCTTCTGGCCATGAACACCGCTGCCGAATGGCCGAGTAGCCAGAGCAACAGGCCGGGGATCCAGAGGCGGAGCCCGAGAGCCAGGGCCGCGGCCAGCGTTCCGATCGCGATGGCGGCCGAGCGCGGTGCGCCTGCCATA
>JAYZBJ010000120.1:0-3941 GCA_036338795.1 Pseudomonadota bacterium
GCTGTCCCGCATCAATTCTTCGAACAGCCAGCCACCAGCTTCGCCGACGCTTTGCCGGCTGATATCGACTTTCCCATTGGCCTCCCGCATCAGCTGCGTATCAATTGCGCCCTGCAATGGCTCCAGGGCATTGAGCAGCACGGCGTTTTCTGAGGCCTGCGGCGATAGCAGGATGAAAGCATCATAAGGCGGGAGGATAGACCGGGTATCTTCCAGCAGAACGAGATCAAACGCATCAATCCGGGCATCCGTCGTGTAAGCGGTGATCACACCGACCTCGCCATTGCGCACAGCGTCATACATGAAGGCCGAATCCATGCTCCTGGTTTGCAGGGTCTGCAGGCCATAGGCATCACGTGTCCGGGTCCACTCCGAGCGGCCAAAGAATTCGGGGTCGCTGGCAATTGAAAGGTCCAGCCCGGCCAGGTCGCCAATCGTCGCAAGACCATATTTTTCAGCCGTTTCACGACTTGTCGCAATCGCATAAGCGTTCTCGAACCCAAGTTTCCCGGCCGCCATAACGTCCCGCTCGTTCATCAGCCACGCGGTTACCCTCGCATACATTGCCGAGCGTTGGGCTGGATCCTCGCGTTTCATCAAGGCGGCCCAGACCGTGCCTGAATAGTCGACATACACATCCACCGCAGAGCTTGCGAGCGCGTCGAAAGCGACAGTAGTGCCCAGGCCGTCGCGTATTTCGACCCTCGCGCCCTGCTCTTCCAGCACGCGTTTGATTAGGTTTGCGAGCACGTACTGCTCAGTGAAACCCTTGGACGCAATGATAATGGTCTCACCGTTGAGAGTCGCGGCGCCGTCGCTCTCGACATCTGCTGTCGTTCCACCGGCGGTGGTTGATTTGCCGACGAACACTGTCAACGATGGGACAATTACGACAGCGAGCCCGATTGCTCCCAACATGGCACGTAGCCTCGAGCGCCGCTGAGCGGCTTTTTCGAATTGTGCGATGACCTGGTCGAGCGCAAGCGCCAGCGCCGCAGACACCAGGCAACCGAACAGGACAGCAGCCCAGTTTCGCGTCTGCAGTCCCTGAAATATGTAATTACCCAGACTTCTCGCGCCGACAGGCGTCGAAAGCGTTGCCGTGCCCACCACCCATGCAGATGCTGTTCGCAATCCGGCAACGATCACCGGCGCGGCCAGTGGTAAATCGACCTGTCGCAGCCGCTGATTCGCCGTCATGCCGACAGCAAATGCAGCCTCCCGTACATCGGCATCGACCCCCTGAAGACCAACAATCGTATTTCGCAGGATAGGCAGGATTGAATAAAGCGAGAGCGCTGCAAAAGCAGGCCAGAAACCAATAGTGCCACCCATTAGCGGCACCATGAGCGCAAGCAGCGCGAGACCGGGAATTGTCTGAACGACACTCGCGGTTGCAAGGGCGGGGCCGGCCAGAACTTCGCGGCGAGCCGAGAGTATGCCTAGCGGGACAGATACCATCAGCCCCATCAACAAGGCCCCGAGCGCCAGCCTTAGATGCCCGGCATAATGCCCGGGAAAAACAGTCCACTCTTCGGCGAAAAGACCGTTCATGCGCTCGCCGTCCTGAACGCACGGCCGACCCGCTGCGCCATCGCTCGCGGCGCAGCCAGAAGGTCCGAGACGACTTCGTTTGCGGGGGCGTTGATCAGATCCTCAGCCGTGCCGATCTGGACGATCCGGCCTTTGTCCATGACCGCTATGCGATCTGCCAGCCGCAATGCTTCAGCAAAATCGTGGGTCACCAGGACAATCGCGAACTTCAACTCGTGCTTAAGCCGGGCGATATCCTCGATCAGGCCTTCTTTCGTGAGCGGATCGAGCGCTGCGAATGGCTCATCCATCAGGACTATGTCCGGCTCACCGGCGAGCGCGCGAGCGAGGCCAATACGTTGGCGTTGTCCGCCAGAAAGTTCGGCAGGATAACGATCCGCATAATCCAGCGCGGGCAGCCCCACAATTTCAAGGAGTGTATTGAGCTTGGCCGATTGCTGCTCGTCGCTCCATCCGAGAAGGCGCGGCGTAACGCAAACGTTCTCCGCGACGCTCATATGCGGGAAAAGACCAGCCTGCTGAATGACAAAGCCAATTCGGCGACGCCATTCATGCCCCGCCATGTCGAATGCGCTCGTGCCTCCGAGAAACACCGAACCCTCGTCGGGTTCGATCAACCGGTTCAGCATTTTCAGCGTGGTGGTCTTCCCGCATCCTGAGTGGCCGATGAGGGCAAGCGTTTCGCCCTCATCCAGCTCGAAACTCACATGGTCGACGGCGATCGTGTCGCCGAAGGTGCGGGTGAGGTTTTCTGCGCGCAAAAGCATGAGCGCGATGCTAGCGCGACTAGCCGGTAATGTCTTCGGAAAGCACCGTCATCTGGAATTGATAGGCAACTTCGCCTTCATCGACATCCTTGTAGATAACCGCAATGAATTCCGCGCCGAGATAAACCTCAACGGAATCATCGGTCTGGCTGCGCGAGACAAGGCGGATACCCGGATTGAGCTTTTCCTTGAGGTATGCCTCCAGGCGCAGTGTTTCTTCTTTTTCCATGAATCTCTCCTGTCGGTTCCGGATGGGCCTTACGGCAAAAGGCGCCGGGCTTAAATGCCGCTACGGAAAAATTCCTCAGTTGCTGTAATAGGTTGGTGGCGCGTCGCGGACCGGTTCCGGGGCTGGTTCAGCGGTCTTCTCTTCCGGCGGATTCACCAGTCGCCACAGCAGCGCGCTGATCCAGAAGATGAACTCGATCACCGCTCGCGCAATCAGCGTCATTATGATGCCGAATATCGTGTTCTCGTTCACCAGCGTGCGGAACAGGAACTTGCCGCGCTCATCCATATTCGGATCGCGGATCTGGCCCTCAATCCAGTTGGTGAAATCAGACAGACGGTTCAGCTGGTCGGGGAAGAAAGCAAAGCCGAGCAGCATCAGGAAGATGACCATGAAAAAGGTCGCAACGATCTTCGACGTTACGAGCGAAAATCCGCCGAGCAGTTTCCACATGACCTGTCCCCTTTTGGTGCCCGCCAGAGGTTAAGCAAAACCAGCAGGGTTCGCCAAGGTGGGCTATTTCGACTCCGGGATCGTTTGGTCCATGTTCCTGGCGGGCTGAGAGCCTTCGCCGCCAACCACACGGGCGGGAACACCGGCCACCGTCGTGCGCGCCGGTACATCCTTCAGGACCACGCTGCCAGCGGCGATCTTTGCTTCGTCGCCGATATGGATATTCCCAAGAACCTTGGCGCCGACCGAGACAAGAACGCCCTTGCCGATCTTTGGATGGCGATCCCCGACTTCCTTGCCGGTACCACCGAGTGTGACACCCTGGAGGATCGAACATCCGTCACCGACGACAGCGGTCTCGCCGATCGTGATGCCGGATGCATGGTCGAGCATGACGCTGTGGCCCATCTTAACAGCCGGGTGAATGTCGACGCCGAACAGCTCGCTTGCGCGCGATTGAAAGTGGAATGCCAGCGTTTCTCGGCCCTCCCGCCAGAGACGGTTTGCAATACGGTGGGTCTGCAGGGCGAGGAAACCCTTGAAGAAAAGAAAGGGCTGGAGCATTCCGCGACATGCCGGATCGCGTTCCAGCACGGCTTGCATATCCATTTCAGCCGCATCGACCAGCTCATGTTCATGGTCATAGACGGTCGCGATGATATGGCGGATTTGCTGCGCGCCCATCTCTGCGCCCGCAAGCTTCTCAGCGAGATGGAAAGCAAGCGCCTGACAGATCGTGTCGTGGGAAAGAATGGCTGCGTCGAGGTAGCTCGCCAGCGTCGGTTCATCCGCAGCCGCGGCTTTCGCTTCAAACCTCAGTCGTTTCCATGGCGGCGGCGGGGCGCCGATATCGGGATTCTCGACCATGGCTCGCGGCCTCCGTCTGCAACAAACAACGGTGCCTGAAATGGCGCACACCGCCCAGCCATTCAAGGCTG
>JAYZBJ010000121.1:0-3843 GCA_036338795.1 Pseudomonadota bacterium
CGGCATCACGATGTAGCGCTGGATTTCAGAACGTGCCTGCGCGTCGGTGACCGCCGCGTTCTCGGTGAAGTATTCCCACGCTTCCTGCTCAGTCCAGCCTTTCGAGTGCAGGCCGGTGTCAACGACGAGGCGGATTGCGCGCCAGATTTCGGAGCCGAGGCGGCCGAACTCTGACTGAGGCGTCTCGAATGTACCCGGCATCTCGCTGGCGAGCTTTTCCGAATAAAGTCCCCAGCCTTCCGAATAGACGGTGAAGCCAGCCTGCGTACGGAATTGCGGTATGTCCTGCAGCTCCTGCGCGATGGAAATCTGCATGTGGTGACCCGGAAGCCCCTCATGGTAGGCGATCACTTCCAGCTCACGCTTCGGCATGGCCGTCATGTCGGAAAGGTGCGCGTAATAGATACCCGGGCGCGAGCCGTCCGGCGTTCCGGCGTAATAGTGCTGGGCAGCACCGTCTTGCTCACGGAACGGTTCGACGCGCTTCACGACGAGATCAGCCTTCGGCAAAATGCCGAAATAATCCGGCAGCTGGCTCTCGATATTGTCAATCGCGGTTGTCGCATCCGCAATGTACTGCTCTGCGCCGGCGGCATTGTTCTCGTAATAGAGCTCACGATCGTCAGTGTTCTCACGCAGGTAGACGAAGAATTCCTGCAGCGTGCCTTCGAAGCCGAACTCTTCCTTCACCGCTTCCATCTCGCCCTGAAGGCGCTCGACTTCGGCAAGACCAACCTGGTGGATCTCGTCGGCAGTCATGTCGGTCGTGGTCGAAACGCGCAGGCGGTAGTCGTAATAAGCCTCACCATTTGGCTGCGAGGTCAGGCCGGTCGGGTTGGCGGGGGCATCCTCAAGCTCTTCCTCCGCCCAGCTGATCAGACGCTCATATGCCGGCTGGAACTTCTCGACCAGCGCCGTGCGGGCCTGTTCGCGAAGCGTGTCGGCCTGCTCGGCATCGATCTCGCCAGCATCGGACAGCTTGCTAATCTCCATCTCGATGTCAGCCCAGATGTCAGACGCATCGCCATCATCGAACGGGGCGCCAGTGATGACTTTTCTGGCCTGCTCGATGACGCCTTCCAGTGCGAAGTCCGGCGTCTGCACGCCGCGGCTGGCAGACTCCTTCGCGATCTCCAGAAGCTGGTCACCGGCGCGGGCGCCTTCGCCGATCCGCGAGATATAGGCTTCCATGTCGTCGGCATTGTCGACCTGATGGAACTGGATGAGGACCGTCGGCAGGAAGGACTGCGCACCGTTCATCTGGTCGAAGGTGAAGCCATCATAAAAATGCGTGAGGCCCTCTTCGGCCTGCTCAGCCTGGTAGACCCAAATGTCCCACGAATTCTTGGCTTCCTGCGTCAGGGCATCATAATCGAACGTGGCCTTCATCTCTTCCACGCTATCGAGACGCCACTGAAGCTGCTGCTGCGCCGCTTCATATGACATGTCATCAATTTCGCCGTGACGGTCCTTGCGACCAAGGAAGGTGAGCCGGATCGGGCTCATCATCACCTGCTCTTCGTATTTCTCGTCGAACCAGGCGTTCAGTTTCTGGGTCTCGCTCTGCTCGCTGACTTCGGCTTCACCGCCAGGTGCGGCCGGGTTGTTATCAGCGACAGGCGTCGTCGTAGTAGTTTCAGACGGCTCACCGCAGGCGGCGAGTGTAAGGGCAAGTGCAAGGGCGGTCAGGCTGACACGCATGAGACATCTCCGAAAATGCTTATCGTTTATCGTGAACAAGCAGGATTTTCGGTGTCACGCAAGTGACATGGTAAAATATACCCGGACCGCCCTGCCCATCAGGCATAACGTGTCCGAAGCATGGTCCAGACTGCGCGAAGACCGCAGGCAGCGCCGCCTTCAGGGCGTCCATACTTCGCATTGCGCCAGCCCCAGACATCGAGATGAACCCAGCGTTCGGCCTCGACAAACTGCTTGAGGAAGATCGCCGCCGTGATCGAGCCGGCAAACGCGCCGCCCGCATTCTGCATGTCCGCAATGTCGGACTTCAGCATCGATTTGTAGGGGTCCCAGAGCGGCATGCGCCAGACCGGATCGCCAGATACAGCAGAGGCTGCGTTGATTGCGTCTGCGGTATCTCCGTCATCGGTGTAGAACGGCGCAAGATCAGGCCCCAGCGCCACCCGCGCGGCGCCGGTCAGCGTGGCAAAGTCGATCAGCAGGTCCGGTGCCCCCTCGCAGGCCCGCGTGAGCGCATCACCAAGAATGAGACGGCCTTCAGCGTCGGTATTGTCGATCTCGACGGTAAGGCCCTTGCGCGTGGAAAGGACATCACCCGGACGGAATGCCTCGCCTGAAATCGCATTCTCAACCGTCGGCACATAGAGCTTAAGGCGCACTGGCAGCTTGGAATCCATGACCAGCTTTGCGAGCGCGATGACATGCGCAGAGCCGCCCATATCCTTCTTCATCAGGCGCATGTAATTGCCGGTCTTCAGGTTGAGGCCGCCTGTATCGAAGGCGACACCCTTGCCGACCAGGGCCAGTTCCGGATGATCGGGATTGCCCCAGCTGAGCTCAATGAAGCGCGGCGCTTCCGGCCCGGCGCGGCCAACAGCGTGCACCATCGGATAGTTCGCCGTCAGAAGGTCATCGCCAACCGTGACGTCGATGTCCGCCTCGTACTGCTCGGCCATCTGGCGGACAGCCGCTTCGATGGAGGCAGGGCCCATATGCTGGGCAGGCGTGTTGATCAGGTCGCGCAGCAGCGCAATCGCTTCGGCCTCACGGTCGAGTGCGGCGGAATCGGCGTCATCGCCGATCACGAGACGTGGCGGCGTCGCCTTGTCTTTCAGGTAGCGGTCGAAGCGATAGGCACCATCCGCCCAACCGGCAGCGATATGCGCCATTGGCAGGCCGGCATCGCGGGCGATCCGGTAGTCGCCTTCCGGCAGCTTTCCCGCCAGCGGCGCCACAGCAAGTGCATCGCTTGCGTCGCCAATTCCGAACAGGACATGCGCCAGCTTGCCTTCATCATTCGCCATGAACACGGTCTCGCCCGGCTTGGCCTTGAAGCCGGTGGCGCGGGCGAGCGATTTCAGGCCCTCGGGGATCTCGTGCTCTGCCTCGTCCCACTGGAGCGGGCGGACCAGATGAACCTCGACTGCGTCGGTGGCGGTAGCGGTGAAGGCTTTATGCATGGATTTGAAAAGATCCCTTGGCTGTAAACAGTTAAGCGAATGCGTTGTTTTGTTAACTGATCCTTGACCCTGACGCAGGCAAGATCGCGGCTGGTGAAACTCACGCCGGAGCTGACGGAATGTCCAGAGCAAAAGCCATTGCTTACGCCCTGCCCCTGCTTTCTGCCTCACTTCTTGCGGCCTGCGCCAGCAGTGCCGACAAGGAGAAGGCGCTGACCGAACAGGCCATTGAGCAGGCCATGGCCGAAGAACTGGCGCCCGCGACGCCCGAGCAAATCGAGGCAGCCCGGAATGCCGATCCGCTTACCAGAGCGAATTTCTGGGGCAAGGAGTTCCGCAAGGATCCGACAAAAGTCGATGTGACGGTCGAATTCATGCAGGCGCTGCGCGCAATCGGCAGCCATGAACGCGCAATCGAGATCGGCTCGAAGACGCTGCCGCTGCATCCGAAGTCAACCGAACTGCACATTGTCATGGCCCGGGCCCTGATGAGCGAAGCCCGCCCATCCGAGGCGGCTGACCTCTACTACCGTGCCGCCGCCATCGACCCGCACAGCGCGGCGGCCTATGGCGGCCTCGGTCTCGCACTCGACCAGATGGAACGCCACAGCGATGCACAGGCGGCCTATGAGCAGGCCCTGCGCATTGAACCGCAGCGCGTTTCCACGCTGACCAATTACGG